>CAZFKW010000010.1:24562-24833 GCA_964519795.1 uncultured Ramlibacter sp.
CGACAGGGCCGAAGATTTCTTCCTGCGCAATGCGCATGCGGTTGTCCACATCGGCAAAAACGGTGGGCATGACGTAGTTGCCCTTCTTCACGCGGTCGGGCAGCGCGGGCGCATCCGGGCCGCCGCACAGCAGCGTTGCGCCTTCCTTCGGCCCGAGCTCGATGTAGCTGCGCACTTTGGCCAGGTGTGCCTGCGAGATCATCGGGCCGACGATGGTCTTTTCGTCCAGCGGGTCGCCCACGGTGATGCGCGTGGCCCGGGCCGCGAACTT
>CAZFKW010000011.1:0-8017 GCA_964519795.1 uncultured Ramlibacter sp.
GTTCTATATCGCGCAGCCCCATGGCGACCCGCTTGACCTGTCCAGGGACGACGACACGCTCATGCGCGAAACAGAAGCCATTTGCCGCGCCGACCCGACCTTCATGCCGCTGGACCAGTGGGAGGCACAGTTCCTCCAGCGCAGCGCAGCCATTGCCTGATTCCCTCCCTTTTATTGATCTTTTACTGGAGACTTCATGAAACTGCTTTCATTCATGGCCAATGGCCGTGAGACCTGGGGTGCTGTCGTTGGCGACGGTGTGGTGGACCTCGGCCGGCTGATGCCGCAGTACGCAACGCTCACCGACTACATTGCCTCCGGTGCGTACCTGAATGCCGCGCAGGACGTCGCAGGCAAACCGGCCGATGCAAAACTTGCCGACATCGTCTACCTGCCGGTCATTCCCCGGCCCGAGAAGATCGTCTGCGCGGTCCGCAACTACATGGATCATCACAAGGAAGTGCTGGCTGCAGGCATGCAGCGCGAACTGTCCGAGCAGCCCCCCATCTTCCTGCGGGTCTGGCGCTCCCAAGTGGCGCACAACCAGCCTATCGTGCGGCCCAAGGTGTCCGAGTCGCTGGACTGGGAGGGTGAGCTCGCCGTGATCATCGGCAAGGAAGGCCGGAACATTCCGGCGGACAAGGCCTTTGACCATGTGGCGGGCTACGCCTGCTACAACGACGGGAGCGTGCGTGAGTGGCAGTTCCATGCCAAGCAGATTGCCTCGGGCAAGAACTTCGAGTCCACCGGCGGATTTGGCCCCTGGATGGTGACCGCCGACGAGATCAAGCCCAACGAAGAGCTCAAGATCGAAGTCCGGTTGAACGGCCAGACGGTCCAGTCCAGCCATACGGGCCACATGATCTTCCCGATTGCCACGCTCATCAGCTACGCCTCCGCGATCTTCACCCTGATGCCGGGCGATGTGATTGTCACCGGCACGCCCGCCGGCGTGGGCTGGAGCCGCAAGCCGCCGCTGTTCATGAAACCCGGCGATGTGTGCGAAGTAGAGATTGAAAAGGTGGGCAAGCTCGTCAACCCCATTGCGGCGCAAGGTTGAGCCGGTGAAGGCGGTACAGGTTCACACGCCTGGCGGCCCGGACGCGCTGCTTGACGTCGAGCTGCCGGAACCGGTGGCCGGCCCTGGCCAGGTGCGCGTCAAGGCGCATGCCATTGGCGTGGGACGGCCGGATGTCCTCATCCGCAACGGCACCTACAAGTGGATGCCGCCGCTGCCCGCCATTCCCGGTGCGGAACTTGCGGGCGTGGTCGACCAGGTGGGCGAGGGCGTGAGCTCACTGACCGCCGGAACACGCGTCCTGGTCAGTGCACGCGACCTGGCGCAACGGGGTGGCTGCTACGTCCAGTCCATTGTGGTTCCAGCCGACGCGCCCTATGTGCTGCCGGAGTCCATCGGCTTTGCAGATGCGGTGAGCCTGCCCAACCTGCAACTGGCGCAGGCGCTGTTGATGGGGCCTAGCCGCGGCCTGCCCGTCGCAAGCAGTGTGCTCATCACGGGAGCTGCGGGCGGCGTGGCCGGCATGCTTGGCCAGCTGGCCCGGCATCACGGCATGCGTGCCATCGGCACGGCCCGATCAGCGGCCAAGCGCGACTTTGCGATGGCGCTGGGTTTTGATGCGGTGCTGGATGCGGCCGCGTCGCCCCTGCCGGCGCAGGTGAAGGCCCTGACCGGCGGGCGGGGCGTGGACCTGGCGTTCGACCCGATCGGCGCGCAGCTCTTCACCGACTGCCTGCACAGCCTGGCACCCCTGGGAACCGCTATCTCCTACAACATCGTCGCGGGCATGCCTGCCGAGGACGTGTTCAAGACCCTGCGCAGCCTGCTGGGCAAAAGCTTGGCGGTGCGCTGCTTTTCCATGCACACCTTTGATGAGGACCGTGCCCAGCGCCGTGCCCTGATGGAGTCCGCCATTGCACTGATGGCTGCGGGTCACGTGCGTGCACCACCCTCGCTGTTGCTGCCCATGAGCAAGGTGCGCGAAGCGCACGAGCTGCTGGACAACGGCCAGACCATGGGAAAGATCGTGATGCAGCCCTGATTTTCTTTTGCGCCGCGGACACCGGCTGGCAAAGTCCCGGGCGTGTGGCAGTTTCATCAATATTTACCAGGAGACAACTCAATGCAACGCAGACAACTCATCCAGGCGGGCGCCGTCGCCGCAGCCGCAGGCAGCATGGCATTCACCGCACCGTTCGCACACGCGCAGGCCTACCCGGACCGGCCGATCAAGATCCTCCAGGGGTTTGCGCCGGGTGGCAATGCCGACGCCATGGCCCGCTCGGTCAGCACCGAGATGACCAAGGCACTTGGGCAGCCGTTTGTCGTCGAGGCGCAGCCCGGTGCCGGCGGCACCATCGCTTCCAACACGGTGGCCCGTGCCCGGCCGGATGGCTATACGCTCTTGCTGGCTACGGGCGGGCATGCGGTGGCCGGTGCGCTGTACAACACGCTGCCCTACCGCACGGTGCTGGACTTTGAAATGGTCAGCACCATCACTTATTTCCCTTTCCTGCTGGTCACAAATGCAGATTCAAAGTACAAGGGCTTTGCGGATGTACTGGCGGCCGCGCGCGCCGCGCCCGGCACTGTTGCCTATGGCACCGCGGGTATCGGCTCCACCCACCACCTGGCAGGCGAACTGCTGGCAAAAATGGCGGGTGTGCAGATGCTGCATGTGCCGTACCGTGGAGATGCGGCCTCACTCACCGCGCTGCTCGCGGGCGACGTGCCGATGATCATCGCTCCGCCCACGGCCGTCATCACCAACATCAAGGCCGGCAAATTGCGCGCCATTGCCGCCACCGGTCCGCAACGCTGGCCCGGCCTGCCCGATGTACCCACTCTCGCCGAGCAAGGTGTGGCGGGTTACGACGTGCGCTCCTGGGGCGGCCTGATGGCGCCCGCCGGGACGCCGCGCCCCATCATTGACCGTCTCAACGCCGAAGTGAACAAGGCGCTGCTGGTGCCTTCGGTCAAGGCGCGTCTGGAAGAGATGGGCGGCGAGGCCCGTGGCAGCACGCCCGAAGAAATGAGGACCATGGTGTCGGAGCAGACTCAGAAGTGGATCCAGGTCGTCAACGATGCGAAGATCCCCAAGCAATAACCCCCCTGTGAACGGACCCCTCCATGTCATTGATCGAAATCCGCAAACGCAGCCTGAACATCGAGACCATCCTGCACGAAGGCGGCCCGCCCCCTGCCGTGCCGCTGAAGCTCGCCTCGGCCTGCGCGGTCGTCAAAAACCCGTACGCCGGCCGCTACGAGCCTGACCTGCTGCCTTTCATGGCCGAGTTGCGCTCTCTGGGCACGCTGCTGGCGCAGGAATTGGTTGATGCCCTGGGCAAGGACAAGATCGAGGTCTACAGCAAGGCCGCCATCGTCGGCGTCAACGGGGAGCTGGAGCATGCGGCGGTATGGCATGAGGCTGGAGGCTGGGCGATGCGTGCGCTTCTGGGCGAGCCAAAGGCCATTGTGCCGGCCAATATGGCGGTGGCTGCCACAGGCTACCGCATGATGGTGCCTGTGCATTACATCCATGCCGCCTATGTCCGCAGCCACTTCAACAATACCGAGATCGGCATCCAGGACGCGCCGCGGCCCGACGAAATCCTGTTTGCGCTGGTCATGGGAACGGGCGGGCGGGTGCACGAGCGCCTGGGCGGGCTGACCAAGGACAAGGTGTCAGTGGGCGACGGGCAGCGCTAAACTTGTGTCGCAGCGCCCGGGCGAAAGACGCCCGGGTATTTTTTTCATCGGACTTCATCAATGACTTTTCGCATTCTTGGTATCTCGGGCAGCCTGCGCAAAGGCTCCTACAACACGATGGCACTGCGCGCCGCCCAGAAGCTTGCACCTGCCGGAACTGAAATCGACATCGCCCAGATCCGGGACATACCGATGTACGACGACGATGTGCGCGCACAAGGCGAGCCTGCGTCAGTCACGGACCTCAAGGCCAGGATCAGCGCAGCGAACGCGGTGCTCCTGGTCACGCCGGAGTACAACTTTTCGGTCCCGGGCGTCCTGAAGAACACACTGGACTGGCTGTCGCGCCCGCCGGCGCCGCCATTCGAAGGCAAGCCCGTGGCGATCATGGGGGCCAGCCCCGGGCCTTTGGGTACAGCGCGGGTGCAATATCACCTGCGGCAGATCCTTGTGTTCATGAACACGTTCACGCTGAACAAGCCTGAAGTGTTCATTGGCAATGCGGCGACGAAGTTCAACGCCGAGGGCGAACTCACAGACGAGGCGACCCAGAAGTTCATCGTCGCCCAGCTTGAGGCTTTGAAAGTGCTTTCCGGGCGAATCAAGCCTTAGGACACCCAGCGCGCTGGGTGTCCGCGCTACGACGTTGTCCGGCTGGCGCCCGCTTCGAACTGACGCTTGCCAAAACCGGACGAAGCCGATATTCTAGTCAGGATGACCAGAATTTCACATCCCCAACCCCTCCCGCCGAAGCGCCAGGCGCCGCTTCCCGGGCACTGGGTGCTGCAAGACGCCAAGGCGCGCTTCAGCGAGCTGGTTCGCCGCGTCCATAGCGAAGGCCCTCAACATGTGACGGTGCATGGCCGGGATGAAGTGGTGGTCATTGCGGCGGAGGACTTCCGCAGGCTCCAGGGGGAGCGGACCGGGCGAGCCCTCATTGACGCCCTGCAGTCTTCGCCACACCGTGACACCGACCTTGCTGCGCCCGCGCGCACGGCATCGCCAGTGCGCAACGTCAAGCTATGACGGGGTGGCTGCTCGACACCAACGTCCTCTCCGAGCTTCGGCGTCCGCGCCCGAACACGAAGGTCGTGGCATTCATTGCTGCCCAGCCGCTTGATGCGCTGTTCACAAGCTCCGTTGTTTTCGCAGAGATACGGTTTGGCATCGAACTTGTCGAAGACGTCTACAAGCGCTCAGCATTGAATGACTGGATCAGTCTGCAACTGCGGCCCATGTTCGAGGGGCGTGTTCTGCCAATCAGCGAAGACGTCATGCTCAAGTGGCGACTGCTGGTGGAAGAGGGCCGCAAGGCGGGGCACACGTTTTCACAGCCCGACCTGATCATCGCAGCAACGGCGCTGCACCACGGCATGACGATTGTCTCCCGCGACACTGCGGGCTATGCGAAGACGGGTGCGGCTTTGCTCAATCCCTGGGAGTGATGGTCCACGTGCGTTGATGTCCGCACCAGCCGGCCTTTCCTGAACAGGGTCACGCCTGCTGCCGTTCAGTTTCCGTCCTCGACACCAGGCCCGCAAAATCCTTCACCGCCTGCGCAATATGCCGCGCGGCTGTCGCATTGATCCCGCAGAACCGCGCAAACCCATGCGGCATCCCATTGGCGCAGGTCAGCCGAACTTCGCCCCCGGCTTCGGCAAGGTGCCGCGCATAGGCGCTGCCTTCGTCACACAGAGGGTCGTGCCAGGCCGTGAGCACCACAGTCGGTGGTGGCGTGCGGTACCACTTCTGCTGCAGCAGGTCGATGCGCGCATCGGCAGTGTCGAGCTTGTCCCCATCAATGCCCATGCCAAGGTACTGCTCCCAGAACCACTTCATCATGCCAACCGTCAGGTTGCTGTTGCAACGCTCGATATAGCTGCGCGTGGTGAAGTGCGGCCGCACGACGGGGTAGAACAGCAACATGCCCGCGGCATCGGGTGCAATGGTGTTGGCGGTGACAGCGGCAATGTGCGCGCCGGAACTGTCGCCACCCAGGGCAAAGCGCGCGCCCGGCCGCGCCTTCAGGCTCTCACGCAGCTGCGCAAGCACTTCGGCTGCATCTTCCAGTGCCGCAGGCATGGCATGTTCGGGCGCGAGCCGGTAGTCCACCGCAATGAGCGTGCAGCCCAGCTGGTGCGCCACGCGGTGCAGCAGGTCGTCATGGCTTTCAAGGTTGCCGGAGACCCAGCCGCCCCCGTGAAAGTACAGCAGCGTCAGGTCGCTGTCCTGCGCCCCTTTGGGTTTGTACGTGCGCGTGCCGATGCGTCTGCCGGGCGCGGTGATGGCCCTGTCCTGCGTGTCGGTGCGTGGGGCCTTGAGGGCAGGCTGCGTGTTGTCAGCCACATAGCTGGACAGCGCGAGAGAGGCGGTGCGGCGCTTTTCCACAGGCGAGCCATTGGCACTGGCCACCAGCGCGGCGATGCGCGCGAGATGGGGCTGAAGCTGGGGATCGGGGTCATGGGCCATGGGAGCCATTTTGCCGCGAGCCGCCGGATAGCGCCAGTCGGCAATGGCGCCATGCGTCGACTCGGCTGGTGACTCGCCATCGGACCTGCAAAAGGGCGGCGAGCTGAAATCCAGCTTTTCAAGGTCTATCTCAAACGCGGTCAGGGTCCACTTTGTCACGCGTGTCAGCGGCGCGGCTGACCCGGAGGCGGTTGCAGGCTGCCCCAATTGATCCAGCGCAAATGGAAAGCGTGCTGGCGCCCTAGACTGGCAGCTTCCGCTTTCCACGGGAGACAGACTTGCCAAACAACTACAGGCGCACGGCGCCCCCTGCCACGAGGTGCTTCCCATGAAGATGGTCTTTGCCGGCGCAGCGCAGGAGGTCACCGGTTCCTGCTTCCTGGTGGAAGCCGATGGCGTTCGCTTTCTGGTCGACTGCGGCATGTTCCAGGGCGGCCGTGATGCACGGGCGCGCAACCTCGCAGCCTGGAAGTTCGATCCTTCCACGATTGACTTCGTGCTGCTCACCCATGCGCATGTGGACCATTGCGGCCTGCTGCCGCGCCTGACGGCGCGGGGCTTCAGGGGTCCGGTCTACACCACCACCGCCACCGCCGACCTGCTTCCGGTCATGCTGCTGGACAGCGCCTTCATCCAGGAGAACGAGTGGCGGCGCGAGCATGGCAAGACGCGCAGGCACCAGCGGCGCGCCTCCGCGCGGTCCGGCCCGGCGCCGCTGTACACCGTGGCGCAGGCACGCGACTGCCTGGAGCAGGTCAGGGGCGTGGCCTACGACGTTGATGTCAAACCGCACGCCGGCGTGCGTTGCCGCTTCCGCGACGCGGGTCACATCCTGGGCTCGGCCATCATCGAGGTCTGGGTGACGGAGGACGGCAAGACCACCAAGATCGTTTTCTCCGGGGACCTCGGGCAGCCTGGCAGGCCGATCGTGCGCGACCCGGTCAAGGTGGATTCGGCCGATGTGCTGGTCATCGAGTCCACCTACGGCAACCGGCTGCACCGCTCCCACGCGGACACCATCGAGGAACTGGTCTCGGTGGTGGAGACAACACTGG
The DNA here is from genome assembly GCA_964519795.1 of uncultured Ramlibacter sp. Taxonomy (GTDB): domain Bacteria; phylum Pseudomonadota; class Gammaproteobacteria; order Burkholderiales; family Burkholderiaceae_C; genus JACMQX01. Next base: position 7,252 of record CAZFKW010000011.1, read on the forward strand.
AGACGCGCCGCGGCAACATCATCATCCCGGCCTTCGCGCTGGGCCGCACGCAGGAAATTCTCTGGCTGCTGGCTGACCTGTGCCGCCAGGGGCGGCTGCCAAAGCTGCATGTGGTGGTTGACTCACCCATGGCGGCGAAGACAACCGACATCACCTGGAAGCACACAGCGTTCCTGGACGACGAAACCCGCGAGCTGCTGTCCATGCGCAGGGCGTTCCCGCACTGGCTGGACCTGCGTTTTACCCACAGCGTGGAGGAGTCCATGGCGCTGAACCGCATCAAGTCGGGCGCGATCATCATCTCGGCCAGTGGCATGTGCGATGCGGGCCGCATCAAGCACCACCTGAGCAACAACATCGGCCGCCCGGAAAGCGCCATCGTCATCGTCGGCTACCAGGCCGAAGGCACGCTGGGCCGCAAGCTGGTCGACGGGCAAAAGCGGGTGAGCATATTTGGCGAGGAGCACAGAGTCCGCGCGCGCATCCACACCATTGGCGGACTGTCGGCCCATGCGGACAAGGCTGCGCTCCTGGACTGGGTTGGCGGCTTTGTGCGGCCCCCGCGCCAGACCTTTGTGGTGCATGGCGAAGCGGCCACTGCGCTGGGATTCGCTCAGACGCTCAGTGCGCGGCCCGGCTGGCATGCGGTGGCGCCGGCGCCGGGAACGACGGTCGAATTCTGATGGCTGCATCTCCCGCGCTTGCCCTGCGCCGTGTCGCGATCGATACCTGGCGCGAGAATGTGGCTTACCTGCACCGCGACTGC
>CAZFKW010000011.1:8043-24622 GCA_964519795.1 uncultured Ramlibacter sp.
ATTCCAGGCGCTCTCCAAGGTCGAGATCCGGGCAGGCGCGCAGTGCATCCTTGCCACGCTGAATGTGGTGGACGACGAATCGATTGTGGGTTGTGGCGAGGTGGGTTTGTCTGAAGAAGCCTTTGCGCAGCTGGGCATGCTGGCCGGCGCGGCCGCCACGGTGTCGCAGGCCGAGCCCCCGCAATCCATGCAGGCGCTGCACCGCAAGATCAGCGGTGAACGCCTGGGCAGGGAAGACTTCCGCGCCATCGTGGGCGACATTGCCAGCCACCGCTATTCCAGGATCGAGCTTACAGCCTTCCTCATGGCGACCAACCGCGGCGAGATGGACCGCGAGGAGATCTACTACCTGACGGAAGCCATGGTGGCCAGCGGCCGCCGGCTGGACTGGAACGAACCGCTGGTGGTGGACAAGCACTGTATCGGCGGCATACCGGGCAACCGCACCTCGATGCTGGTCGTGCCTATTGTTGCTGCGTTCGGTACCTTGTGCCCGAAGACCTCATCGCGTGCCATTACCTCGCCAGCGGGAACGGCGGACACCATGGACGTCCTGGCCGACGTGCAGCTGCCCTTTGAGAAACTGCTTCGCATCGTACGGGAACAGCGCGGCTGCCTGGCCTGGGGTGGTACCGCCAACCTGTCGCCTGCGGACGATGTACTCATCTCCGTCGAGCGGCCGCTGTCGCTGGACTCACCTTCGCAGATGGTGGCGTCCATCCTCTCCAAGAAAATTTCTGCCGGAGCCACCCATTTGGTGCTGGACATACCCATCGGCCCCACAGCCAAGGTGCGCTCCATGGCCGATGCGCATCGCCTGAGGCGGTTGTTTGAGTACGTGGCCTCGCGCATGAACCTGTCGCTTGACGTGGTGATCACTGACGGGCGGCAGCCCATAGGCTGGGGCGTCGGGCCGATGCTGGAGGCGCGCGATGTGATGCGCGTGCTGGAGGGCGACCCGCTGGCGCCCAATGACCTGCGGCAGAAGTCGCTGCGCCTGGCGGGGCGGCTGATCGAATGCAACCCGGACGTGCGCGGAGGCGACGGCTTTGCCATTGCCCGCGACATCCTTGATTCAGGCCGGGCCCTGGCGCGCATGAATGCCATCATTGCTGCCCAGGGTTCACGCGGATTCGACCATGCCCATCCGAAGCTCGGTGCACTCACGCACGAAGTCATCTCAGGCGCCGGCGGCGTCGTGACCGGCATCGACAACCTGCAGATCGCACGCATTGCCAGGCTTGCAGGCGCCCCCAAGGTCAGGGGCGCGGGAGTGGACCTGCTGCGCAAACTGGGCGACCCGGTTGCGCCTGGAGATGTGCTGTACCGCATTCATGCGGACTTCCAGTCCGACCTTGGATTTTCCTGTGATCTTGCCGGCAGGTTCAGCGGTTACACCGTTGGGGCCGCTGCAGACTTGCCCCATGTGTTTGTGGAGTTCTGATGGGAGCAACTGACTGCCTGCTGTATTTCGATGTTGAGGAGGGCGCCGCACTGCGCCTTGCTGCTGCGGCAGGTATGGAGGCGCGGCCTGTTGCAAGACACCGTTTCCCCGATGGCGAAATCAAGCTGCGGCTGCCCGCCACGCTGCCGCCGCGCGTGTCAGTGTTCCGCACGCTGGACCGGCCTGACACCAAGCTCGTCGAGCTGCTGCTCTGCGCGCGCGCCGCGCGTGAGCTGGGCGCGGTGCAGCTGACGCTGGTAGCGCCCTACCTTGCTTACATGCGGCAGGACATCGCGTTTGAGCCCGGCGAGGCAGTGAGCCAGCGCATTATCGGCGGCTTCATTGCATCGCTGTTTGATGTGGTGGTGACGGTAGACCCGCACCTGCACCGCACGGCCACGCTGCAGGAGGCGGTCCCTGTACGCCACGCGGTCGTGCTCAGTGGCGCGCCGCTTCTGGGGGACTGGATCGCGGCCCGCCTGCCGCAGGCCGTGCTCGTCGGCCCGGATGCTGAATCGCTGCGCTGGGTGGCCCAGGCCGCGCAGCGGCACCGGCTCGGGTATGCGGTGTGCAGCAAGCTGCGGCAGGGCGATTTGTCCGTGGACATTTCGTTACCCGCAGTCGATGTGAAGGGCCGTTCAGTGGTGCTGCTGGATGATGTGGCCAGCAGTGGCCGCACGCTGGCCCGCGCGGCGCAACTGCTGCTGGGGGCAGGTGCTGCCACGGTCGATGCCGCCGTCACGCACGCGTTGTTCGCCGGCGACGCGCTGGCGTGCATGCGCGAGGCCGGCATCCGCAATGTCTGGACGACTGACTGCATCGCGCATGAGACCAATGTCGTGGCCATGGCGCCCGCGCTGGCCCAGGCCCTGCGCAGCCTGCCGGACACCTGATTTTTTGTGTGCAGTGCAGCATGTTGCTTCGACGCCATTGCGCCGGCTCTCTGTGCGTTCAAGCACATTGACCCCCCGAATGGAAAGCCTATGATGGCATCGGGGTGCGGCAAATAAAACCTGCAGCAGCCTTCCACTCAACTGATCCAACAATCTGCGAAAAAGGAACCTGAAAATGCAATCCTCCTTCATGAAAATGCTCTGCCGCTTCCTGGCCCTGGCCCTGCTGACCGCGTCTTTCCAGGCTGCCCACGCCGGCATCATCGGCACCGGCCAGGCTGCTGCATCCGCTGCTGCCCAGGCTGACCGCGCCTTGGTGCTTGAAGCGCTCAGCCGCACCGAAGTCACGTCGCAGATGCAGGCGCAGGGTCTGGACCCGGCCGTGGCACGCGAGCGTGTTGCCGCCATGACCGACGCTGAAGTCCGTACCCTGGCCGGCAGCATCGAAACCGCACCCGCCGGCGCTGCCAGCGGCTGGGCCATCGCCATCGTCGTGGGCCTGCTGGTCTGGTTCATCTGGTATCGCAAGTAAGCACCGGCATCTGGTGCAGACGCTCGATGCATGGCTGAAGTGCTGAAGGGCGCCGCGAACTGCAAGGCAATGCAGGCCTGGCGATGGCTGGGCCTGCTTTGCCTTGTGTCGTTTCTGGGGGGCTGTGCGCAGCTGGTGCCCCAGACCATCAACCTGCGCGAGGACTGGCCGGCTGACGTGCCGCGCGCTGTGGAACTCACGTCCGTCCCGTTCTTCCCGCAAACGGAATACCAGTGCGGCCCGGCAGCACTGGCTACGGTCATGAACTCCGCCGGCACAAAAATCCTCCCGGACAAACTTGTTGACCAGGTCTACCTGCCATCCCGCCAGGGCAGCCTGCAGGTCGAGATGCTGGCTGCCCCCCGTCGCCACGGCCTGGTAGCCTGGCAACTGCCGGCCCGCTATGACGCGCTCTTGCGCGAACTGGCCGCCGGCAACCCGGTGCTCGTGCTGCAGGACCTGGGGATCTGGCCCACTTTCCAATGGCATTACGCAGTCGTTGTCGGCTTTGACTATGAAGCCGGCATGGTGTTCCTGCGCTCCGGCGAGACCGAGCGCCAGGCGCTGCCGTTCACCGTCTTCGAGCTCACCTGGAAGCGTGGGGGCTATTGGGCCATGGTGGTGAACAAACCGGGGACGCTTCCGGCTACCGCGACGGAAGCCAGCTACATGCCGGCCATGATGGCGTTTGAACGCACCGCCAGCCCGGCTGCATCGCGCGATGCGTGGGAGGCGTTCCTGGCCCGCTGGCCGGGCAATGCCTTTGCCAGCGTTGCGTTGAGTAACAGGTATTACGCCGAGCGCAGGCTGCCGCTGGCGGAGATGGTCCTGCGCCAGGCTGCCGCCAGGAATGCAGGCTCTGCAGAAATCCTCAACAACCACGCCCAGGTGCTGTCCGACATGGGCCACAACGACGAAGCGCTGGCCGTGATTGAGCGCGCAGCCGCCCTCAAGAGCGAGTTTGCCGCCGAGGTTGCAGATACCCGCGCCGGCATCCTGAAACGGCTGAAGCGGTAGAGTGGCAGGCATGACGCCTGCACCTTTGCCAGAGCCCTTGCCACAGGGCGGTCCGGCACTCCCGGAGCTGCCACGCCGTGACCTGATCCGCCTGGCCGCTGGTGGCGTGATGGCTGTGCACTGCCTGCCGTTGTTTGCGCAGGCCGTGACGGCCCGTGGCGCCCCGGCCCCGCCAATCCAGGCTCCGGCGATGCCCGGCCTGCTCACCAGACCCGTTCCTTCAAGCGGTGAGGCATTGCCGCTGGTGGGACTGGGCACCTGGATCAGTTTCAACGTCGGCAACGACCCGGTTGCGCGCAATCGGCGCGTTGAAGTGATGCGCAGGTTCTTCGAGGCCGGCGGGCGAATGATCGACTCGTCGCCCATGTACGGGTCGTCACAGCCCGTCATCGGCGAGGGTTTGACCAAACTGGGCGCGGCAGGCCGTGTCTTCTCCGCCGAGAAGGTGTGGACGTCTTCCGGCGGGGCAAGGCAGATCGAGCAGACGCGCCTGCACTGGGGTGTGCCCCGCTTTGACCTTCTGCAGGTGCACAACCTGCTGGGCTGGGAGGAGAACCTGCCCATGCTGCTGGAGATGAAGCGCGCCGGCCGCCTGCGGTATGTTGGCATCACCACCTCGGAGGGCCGTCGCCACGCGGACTTCGAGCGCATCATGCGTAGCCAGCCGCTGGACTTTGTGCAGCTCTCCTACAACATCCTGGACAGGCAGGCCGAGCAGCGGCTGCTGCCACTGGCACGCGAGCGCGGCATTGCCGTGATTGCCAACCGGCCGTTCCGCGAAGGCGGGTTGATACGCCAGGTGCAGCGTCACCCGCTGCCGTCCTGGGCAAATGATGTGGACTGCGCCAACTGGCCGCAGTTCCTGCTGAAATACATCGTGTCCCACCCGGCTGTCACCTGCGCCATACCCGCCACCGGCAATCCGGCGCATGTGCTGGAGAACATGGGCGCGGCTCGGGGGCGTCTGCCCGATGAAGTCATGCGCAGGCGGATGGCGGAGCATGTCCGGAAGCTCTGATGGGCGAGTGGTGGACTTACAGCCTTTCCGATTTCCTGATGTTTTCGCCAGGCACATATTTCCGCCTGTTCGAACTGCACAACCAGGCCTGGTTTCCCCTGCAGCCCTTGTTTGCGTTGCCAGCCGTGTGGCTGCTGTGGGTCGCCAGCAGTGGCTCGGCCGCCGCCTGGCGTGCGCCGGTAGTGCTGCTGGGGTTCATCTGGATCTGGGTCGCCTGGGTCTTCCACCTGGAGCGGTACGCGCCCATCAACTGGGCAGCGGTTTATGGCGCCTGGGCATTTGCCGCGCAGGGTGTCGTGCTGGTGGTGCTCGGTCTCGCAGGCAGACACTTGCGGATTTCCCGGAGCGGGTTCAGCAACGGCATTGGCATGGCACTACTGCCTGCCGCCTTGATGTACCCGCTCCTTGCGCTGGCGCTGCAGCGGCCCTGGGCGCAGTCTGAATGGTTTGGCCTGATGCCGGACCCGACGGCGCTCGGGACATTGGGCTTGATGCTCTGCCTGCAGCGCACTGACGGCAGAGCATGGCATCCCGGCCGTACCCTTTGCATGGCTGTGCCGGCTGCATGGTGTGCAGTGTCAGGGGCGACGCAGTGGACGATGGGCGTGCAAGGCTGGTTTCTGTTGCCGGCCCTCGCGGCATTTGCGCTGCTTCATCCGGTGCTGCGACGCCCGGCATAAAACCCGACCAGCGCATCGATCAGTGCCTGCGCAAATGCCGGTACTGCCTGCCCCTCCCGCACCAGCACATAGCGCTCGCGCACCCGCCATTCATCGGTCAACTCCACCTGCACCAGCTGCATGCTGGCCAGGTTGCGCCGCGCACAGCTCTCGGGCACCACGCCAATGCCGACGCCCGCGCCGATCATGCGGCAGACGGCGTCAAAGCTGGATAGTTCCACGCGCAGCTTCAGCTGCTTGCCCAGGGAGGCGGTCACCTTGCCCAGGAAGTCGCTCAGGGTGCTGCCAGGGTGCATGCCCACATGGCCTTCGTCCAGCGTGTCGGCAAAGGCGACCCTCTTTCGGCGTGAGAGGCGGTGGCCGCGAGGCACGACCAGGACCAGCGTGTCGGTACTGAAATGAATGGCGCGCAGCCCCAGTGTGTCCACCTGGGCCGACACGATGCCCACGTCCGCCCGGCCGTCGCGCATGCCGATGGCAATGTCGGCGTTCTGCAGCTCCCTCAGTTCCACATTGACCTTGGGGTTGGCCTTGAGGAAGCCGGGCAGCACCTCCGGCAGGATGGCGGTGACGGCAGTGGTGTTGGCAAATACCCGCACATGGCCGCGCAGGCCGCCGCCATAGTCCTGCATGTCGGCGCGCATCTGGTCTGACTGGCGCAGCATCTCGCTGGCGTGGTGCAAAAATGCCTCGCCTGCCGGCGTCAGCCGCACGCCGCGGGCCTCGCGGTACAGAAGCGCCACGCCTGCCAGCTGTTCCATGGCCTTGATGCGGGCGCTGGCCGCGGCCAGCGACAGGTTCTGCGCCTGCGCCGCGCGGGTGATGTTGCAAAGCTGCCCCACCGCGCAGAAGAGTTTCAGGTCGACAAGGTCCAGGTTCATGGTATTGCATCAGCCTTCAGGATTGCCGAAGGCTTTGTCTCGAACTTGCGCATTGTGCACTGGCCCGGCCCGAGGCACCATAGGTGTCATGGACAAACCGACATCTCCATCACTTTTCGCGCCTGAATTCCTGGACCACCTGCGCAGCTGGGAGGGCCGCAGCGAAATGCATGAAGACATCCTGACCCAGGCCCCCGCGCGAGCCCTGGCGGCAACGCTCGACCACGCCGGTACAGGGCCTGTACAGGGCGATGAACTGCCGCCGCTGTGGCACTGGCTGTACTTCCTGCCGCGCGCGCCGCAGCGGGAGCTGGGCGAGGACGGCCACCCACGCCTGGGTGGCTTCCTGCCGCCCGTGCCGCTGCCGCGCCGCATGTGGGCGGGTGGCCGGCTGCGCTGGCATGAACCGCTGCGCCTGGGCGAAGCGGCACGGCGCGTGTCCACCATTGAGTCAGTCATGCACAAGGGCGGCAGGACTGGCGACCTGCTCTTCGTCACTGTGAAGCACGAGATCTCGCAAGGGCAGGGCGTTGCGCTCACCGAAGAGCATGACATCGTTTATCGTCAGGCTGCCGCGCCTGCTGCGCCTGGCGCTGCCGCGCCGGCACTACCGGATGCACCGGCCGGCGCGCAATGGTCGCGCGACATCGTCCCTGATGCCGTTCTGCTCTTTCGCTACTCCGCGCTCACCTTCAACGGCCACCGGATCCATTACGACCGCTCCTATGTGACGCAGGTTGAAGGCTACCCCGGCCTCATCGTCCACGGCCCGTTGATCGCCACGCTGCTGATGGACCTGGCGCGAGAACAACTCCCGGCAGCACGCTTCACGAGCTTCAGCTTCAAGGCGGTGAGTCCACTGTTCGACCTGAACCCATTCCTCGTGTGCGGCAAGCCATCGGCTGATGGCAAGAGCGCGCACCTCTGGGCGCAGAACCACGAAGGCAAGCTGGCCATGCAGGCCGAAGTCCACTACGACACAACTTCTTCCTGATCATCATCATCATGAAAACAGACATCCCCACCCCCGACGCCTACCAGGACATCCGCGAGGCGGTGCGCGACCTGTGCAGCCGCTTTGACTCCGCCTACTGGCAGAAGGTAGACGGCGTCCGTGGCTATCCGGAGGAGTTTGTCGATGCGCTCACCGGCGCCGGCTGGCTGGCGGCCATGGTGCCCGCAGAGTACGGCGGCTCGGGCCTGGGCCTGGCCGAAGCCTCGGTCGTCATGGAAGAGATCAACTTCTCCGGCGGCAACGCCGGCTCGGTGCATGGCCAGATGTACAACATGAGCACGCTGTTGCGCAACGGCTCGGAGGAGCAGAAGAAAAAATACTTGCCCGGCATCGGCGCCGGCACACTGCGCCTGCAGACCATGGCCGTGACAGAGCCGACCACCGGCACCGACACCACCCAGCTCAAGACCACGGCCGTGCGCAAGGGCGACCGCTATGTCGTCAACGGCCAGAAGGTCTGGATCTCGCGCATCCAGCATTCCGACCTGATGATCCTGCTGGCCCGCACCACGCCGCTGGCGGAAGTGAAGAAGAAGAGCGAGGGCATGAGCGTCTTCATCGTCAACCTGAAAGACGCCATCGGACACGGCATGACGGTGCGGCCGATCATCACCATGGTGAACCACGAAACCAATGAAGTCTTCTTTGACAACCTCGAGATCCCGGCAGAGAACCTGATCGGCACCGAAGGCCAGGGCTTCAAGTACATCCTGGACGGCCTGAATGCTGAGCGCACCCTGATTGCTGCCGAATGCCTGGGCGATGCTTACTGGTTTGTGAACAAGGCGCGCAGGTATGCCAGCGAGCGGGTGGTCTTCAACAGGCCGATTGGCCAGAACCAGGGCGTGCAGTTCCCGATAGCCGATGCCTTTATTGAGACCGAGGCCGCCAACCTGATGCGCTGGAAGGCCTGCACCTTGTTCGACGCCGGCAAGCCCTGCGGCGGCGAGGCCAACATGGCCAAGTACCTGGCGGCCAAGGCTTCGTGGGAAGCGGCCAACACCTGCCTGCAGACGCACGGCGGCTTCGGCTTTGCGCATGAATACGATGTGGAGCGCAAGTTCCGCGAGACGCGGCTGTACCAGGTGGCGCCCGTTTCGACCAACCTCATCTACTCCTACGTGGCCGAGCACCTGCTGGGCCTGCCCAGGAGCTTCTGAGATGCCGCGCCCGCTCGACGGCATCACCGTTGTCTCGCTGGAACACGCGATAGCCGCGCCGTTCTGCACCCGGCAGCTGGCCGACCTGGGCGCGCGCGTCATCAAGGTGGAGCGCCCGGGCAGTGGCGACTTTGCCCGCGACTACGACCAGCGCGCCAGGGGCCTGTCGTCACACTTCGTCTGGACCAACCGCTCCAAAGAAAGCCTCACGCTGGACCTCAAGCAACCTGGAGCCCTTGCGGTGCTCAAGGAATTGCTGCTGAAGGCCGATGTGCTGGTGCAGAACCTGGCGCCAGGTGCAGCCGCACGCATGGGCCTGGGGTACGAGGTGCTGAGCACCGCCAACCCGCGCCTCATCGTCTGCGACATCTCCGGCTACGGCAACGACGGACCTTACCGCGACAAGAAAGCCTACGACCTGCTGATCCAGAGCGAGGCAGGCTTCCTGTCGGTGACCGGCACACCGGACGAGCCGAGCAAGGCTGGCAACTCCATTGCCGACATTGCGGCCGGCATGTACGCCTACAGCAACGTCCTGGCAGCGCTCTTGCAGCGCGGGCAGACGGGCAAGGGCTCGCACATCGATGTGTCGATGCTGGAGGCGCTGGGCGAGTGGATGGGCTTCCCGATGTACTACGCGTATGAGGGCCAGAAACCCCCCTCGCGTAACGGCGCGTCCCACGCCACCATTTATCCCTACGGCCCGTTTGAGGCTGGTGACGGCGGCACGGTGATGCTGGGCCTGCAGAACGACCGCGAGTGGAAGGTGTTCTGCGACAAGGTCCTGCTGCAGCCGGGCCTGGCCAGTGACCCGCGCTTTGACCTCAATACCCGGCGCAGCGAGAACCGCGTGGAATTGAAGCGCATCATCCTGGCCGCCTTCAGCGCGCTGACCGCGCAGCAGGTGATGGAGCGGCTGGACGGTGCGCAGATTGCCAATGCGCGCGTCAATGAAGTGGGCGAGATGTGGGAGCACCCGCAGCTCGAGGCGCGCGGACGCTATCGGGATGTTGATTCACCGGCCGGCAGGCTGAGCGCGCTGCTGCCACCGGGGGTGAACAGCAGCTTTGACTACCGCATGGACCCGGTGCCCGCAGTTGGCCAGCACAGCGAGGCCGTGCTGCGCGAGCTGGGCCGTAGCGATGCTGATATTGCGGCGCTGCGTGCCTCAGGGGCGACCTGAGATGACGTCGAATATGGCGGCCACCATGACGGCAATTTCGCGCGCGCGCAGTTTCCTCTTTGTGCCAGCATCGCGCCCTGAACGCTTTGTGAAGGCCCTGGAGTCCGGCGCCGGCTGCGTGATCCTGGACCTGGAGGACGCAGTTGCGCCGGATCAGAAGGTGCAGGCCCGCCACAGCATGGCCGACCGGCTGGAAGGGTTCAGCCGCGAACACCTGGCGCGGACTCTGGTACGCATCAATGCGGCCGGCTCCGCCTGGCATGACGACGATGTACGCATGCTTGCCGCCTGGACGGCCCGGGGGCTGGCAGGCGCGATGGTGCCCAAGGCCGAGCTGCCGGCGCAGTTGCAGGCAACGACTGCAGCGCTGGGCGCCGGCGCACAACTGGTGCCGCTGATCGAATCACTGGCCGGGCTGGACGCGGTGAACCTGCTGGCGCGCGTGCCGCAGGTCACCCGGCTGGCATTCGGCCACCTGGACTTCCAGCTGGACCTCGGCATGCGCTGCGGTATGGACGAGACGGAACTGGCTGCCGTGCGCTTTGCCCTGGTGGCAGCGTCACGCCGTGCGCAACTGCCTGCTCCCGTGGATGGTGTGACGGTGGACACCGGCAATAGCGAGCGGCTGCGTGCCGATGCGTTGCGTGCCAAAGCGTTTGGCTTTGGCGGAAAGCTGTGTATCCACCCTTCGCAGGTGTCCGTTGTCGGTGAGGTGTTCGCGCCGTCAGCGGCGGAACTGGAATGGTCCAGGCGCGTTGTGGAAGAGGCGCGCCGGCATGAGGGCGCCGCATTCAGCCTTGACGGGCGCATGGTCGATGCGCCTGTCGTGAGGCTGGCCGAGCGGACGTTGCAGGGCTGAACCACTGAACTACGTGATGCCATCATGCCAAAACCGGAGCTGGCCGACCTGCAGTGACGATCAGTCCGGCAACGGGTAGAGGACGCGGTTCTCTTGAACGAGCGTTTGGGGACAAGGGAGTTCTGAGTCACCAACTTGCCAAATATAACCAACTAGGTTATAGTTTCTCTGAATGGAGAAAGCTACACCCCATTGCAAGCTGGAGGTCTTGAAAAGCTTGGTGAATGCCGGCCAAGTGCGAACAACCAGGACTGCTCGTGAAGGCGCAGTCGCACTGGGGTTCGACTTTGATGGCATGCTTGCCGTTGTGCTGGCACTGATGCCGGGCGATTTCTACAAGAGCATGACGACGCATGCTGATCACAGGGTGTGGCAAGACGTGTACCGCCCAAACACGCCAGCAGGTGAGGTGTATTTGAAGCTGACGGTCATCGATGACGTGCTCATCGTGTCTTTCAAGGAGCTGTAATCATGAAATGTCCGAGCTGCGCAGGGGCCAGGCTGGTGCGTGACACCCGCGATGTGCCCTACACCTACAAGGGTGAGACCACTCTGTTGCCACAGGTGACGGGCGACTTTTGCCCAGCGTGCGACGAATCCGTGCTGGATGCCGCGCAATCACGCCGCACGATGGAATTGATGCATGCCTTCAACAAACAGGTCAACGCGTCCATAGTTGACCCCGAGTTCATCGCCAGCGTGCGAAAGAAGCTCGATCTTGACCAGCGGGAGGCGGCAGAGATTTTCGGGGGCGGCATCAACGCTTTCTCCCGGTATGAAAACGGCAAGACCAAGCCGTCGCTCGCGCTGGTGAAGTTGCTCAAGGTGCTGGACCGCCACCCCGACCTTCTGGCTGAGGTCAGAGCGGCTTGATGGGGGGGCTGTCCAAGGCTCCGGAAACCTTGCGATTCTGACTGCCTTGCGGCCTCTTCGTCACGACTGAACTGGTGCTTCGTCCACATGAAAAAACTCATCACACGCCGCCACAAACGCGCTGATCGTCGTTTTGTCCCCGAAGCCGTAGACCAGCAGGCCCCTTTCCTGGACCCGCCCTGCGAGCGCCGTGAAGTCGCAGTCGGACGACACGATGCAGATGCCGTCGGCCATGTCCAGGTACATCAGCTCCATCGCGTCCATGATCAGCGTACCGTCGCTTGAGTTCTTGCCCTTGCGGTGGCGGAACTGCTGGCAGGGGCGGATGCAGAAGGTATCCAGCAGCTTCTTCCAGGGCGTGAGCTGCGGCGTGGTCCAGTCGCCGTAGGCTCGGCAGACGGTGATTCGGCCAAGCTCTGAGGCCTTGCGCATCACAAAGTCGATATGGGCTGCACGCGCGTTTTCCGCGTCGATGAGTATTGCGAGCCGGGGGCTGTTTATTGTCGTCATTGATACGCTCCATTGGGTTCTTCAACCACCGCCACTTGGAATGAGTGGCGGTGGCCCAGGCAGGTTGGCGTACCGGTAACAGCGGACTTTTGCCGGCGAGTCTTGCGACTCCCCACCCGAGCCACCAAAAAAAAATGGGAGCACAGATGCGAAAGCCGCAAGGCTTTGCAGGTTTGCGGCTTGGGAGCCGCTGTTAATCAGGACGCCAATCCCGGTCACGCGGGACACCACGTGACGACGCGAGTATATGACGTCCAGGCAACCGGACTGGTCAAAAAAAGTAGCTGGGCTTACCTTGGTCGCTGGGCACGGTGCGTGGGAGCGGGACAGCTTCTTTGCCAAACGGGGTCACGCTCTGCCGTCGCCGGGCGAGGGAAGTGGCGTGAGGTTCAACTCATAGCTGGTGCTTCGCCCCGCAGCGTCCGACTTGCGCAATACGCCAAGTGACAGCAATTCATTGATATCGCGAAGGGCCGTGTCCGGCGAACACTTGGCGATGATCGCCCACTTGCTGCTGGTGAGCTTTCCCTCAAAGCCGTCCAGCAACCGGCCCAGCAACTTGACCTGGCGCTCGTTCATGGGGGTTGTGGCCCAGCGTTGCCAGAACCGTGTTTTGGTCAGCACGTCATCAAGCGTGTGGTGTGCCTGGTCCACAGCGCGATGAAGCGTGCCCAGGAACCAGGCCAGCCAGGCGGTGACATCCATGGAGTGCTTCTGGGTGCGCTCCAGAATCTCGTAGTAGGCCTTGCGCTCCCGTTGAATCTGCCCTGACAGGCTGTAGAAGCGCTGGGAACTGCCGTCTGCGCGGGCCAGGAACAGGTCGCCCACGGCACGCGCGATACGGCCGTTGCCGTCGTCGAAGGGGTGCAGGGTCACCAGCCACAGGTGTGCGAGGCCGGCCTTGATGAGTGGCGGCTCCGTCGAGGCGCTGTTGGCCCACTTGATGAACAGGGCAGTATCAGCCTGGAGGCGGCTGGCCGGCGGCGCCTCGAAATGCACGCGTTCGCGCCCCAGCGGTCCTGAGACGACCTGCATCGGGCCGGTGGCATCGTCCCGCCACTTGCCGATCCTGATGCGCGCAAGCCCCGAGTAGCCTGTGGGGAACAGGGCGGCGTGCCACGCGAACAGCCGCTTGCGTGTAAGGGGCGCAGGGGCGTTGATGGTGGCATCAAGCACCATCTCGACCACGCCTTCAACATGACGGTCCACAGGGGCGAGCGCGCCAATGTCCACGCCCAGGCGGCGGGCGATGGAAGAGCGCACGGAGTCCACGTTGAGGTTCTCGCCTTCAATCTCGCTGGTCTTGACGACGTCTTCTGTCAACGCCGACAGGCTGGCCTGCTCCCGCAAAGCCAGGCCGACATCGGCCAGCCGGCCCATCAGCAGGCCCTGCGCGCGGCTGACATCGGCCAGCGGCTGGGCCAGGGCGGACAGGTCAAAGCGCCAGTTCGGCCAGTCGGCAGCCTGCCAGATGTAGGAATAAGCTCCGCGTATCATGCGGAGATTATGGCGGTCATTCTCCGCATCGGCAAGTTAATCGCTGCACATTATGCGGCGATTAGAGGGCGCATTCTCCGCACCGCGCTTGCTGCATGGAGCTTTTGCAGAGGCCTCTCACCGCAGCGCCAGCAGCTACATTCACAATCCGCGAGCTGCGCAAATCATTGATTCGCGGTGGCGGCGGGCTGACTGCCGCCGCTGCCCATGCTGCGAAAAAGCCCCCACGCCGCCAGCCCCACCAGCATCAGCCCCATCGACGTCAGTGCCAGTCCGGCAGCCGAATGCATGACCAGCGGCGCAACCACACCCGCCACGATGCCATTGATCATTGCCGCCACAAAGGCCTGCAGAGACGAGGCCATCCCGCGCCGTTCCGGATGCAGGTCCAGCACCAGCAAGGTGACGACCGGCGTCATCAGCGACCAGCCGAACGAGAAAATCCCGATGGGCAGGATGGCCCAGGCGGCATGGGGGGCGAACAGCAGGTTGGCTGCGACGTTGACCACCGAGATCACCACCATCACGGTGAAGCCAAGCCGAATCTGCCGCGCGGGCGTGATCTTCCCCGCCAGCCGGCCGCTGGCCCAGGCGCCACTCATCACGCCGGCAACCGTCACCACAAAGAACCAGAAGAACTGCGTTGGCGCCAGGCCCAGCACCTCACCCAGGAAGGTGGGCGATGACAATAGATACAGGAACATGCCGTTGAACGGGACCGCGCTGGCCAGCGCCAGCAGCCAGAAGCGCGCGCTCAGCCCCAGCTGCGCATAGCCGCGCATGAGGTTGCGTACATTGAAAGGCTGGCGATACTCCTCATGTAGCGTCTCGGGCAGCATGCGCTGGATGGCAAGCCACAGTGCCGCCCCCAGTAATGTCAGGAACCAGAAAATGGACTCCCAGCCCGCATGCACGAAAAGGAAGCCGCCAATGAGCGGTGCAATGGCCGGCGCGACACCAAAGTAGATCGTCACCTGGCTCATCATTTTCTGGGCCTGGGCAGGCGGGTACAGGTCGCGGATGACGGCGCGCGAGACCACGATCCCGGCACCCGCAGACAGGCCCTGCAAGGCGCGGAAGAACACCAGTTGCCCGATGTCGGTGGCCAGCGCGCAACCCGCGCAGGCCAGGGTGAATACTGCGATGCCCCAGAGCACCACTGGCCGCCTGCCGAAGCTGTCGGCCAATGCGCCATGAAACAGGTTCATGAAGGCAAAGCCGAAGAAGTAGGCCGACAGCGTCTGCTGCATCATGGCCGGTGTGGCATTGAGCGTGCCGGCAATGCCCGCGAACGCCGGCAGGTAGGTGTCGATGGTGAAGGGCGCCAGCATCGCCAGCATGGCCAGCAGCAGTGCCAGGGTCCAGCGCGGTCCGCGCCAGAGGGAGGGGGATTCGTTTGTCATGCGTGCGTCGAGTATGCCCTGCTAGCCCCGGGAAAGCTGGCCGTTTCCGGACACCCTGCCGCGCGGCCTGAAGCCTCACGCTAGACTCGGGGCGAATGAATCCCGAAACAACCACTGCGCCACAGCCGGTGTCTGAATCAGACTGGGTCGATGGCGAACTGATCCGCAGCCTGATGTCCAATGCCCGGACGTCGCAGTACGCGTCCCTGCTGCTGATACCTGTGGTCTTTGGCGTGCTGCTGCGCGACGTTCCGCTGTGGGAGCTGCTCGTCTGGGTGGGAATGGCTGCGCTGATTTCCGGCTACCGGCTGTGGTTCATGGCGCGCCATGGCGCAGACGTGGCCGGTGGCGACACAGCCAACCAGCTCCTGTTCATGCGCCGCTATGGATTCACCTGGCCGCTGGGCGCCTGTGTCTGGGGCCTTTCGGCCGTGCTGCATTTCGACAGGACCCCGATGGCGGACCAGTTCATCTGCTGGCTCATCCTGACCGGTCTGGCCATGTTTTCCATCAACATTTTCTCGACCCATATCAAGACCATGGAGTCGTACCTGAATGCGCTGGCCGTGACGCTGGCCGGCGTCATCGTCTGGCGCATTGCCACGGGCTATGGCTTCGCTGCGCCGCCGCAGCACTACTGGCTGCTCGTGCTGGTGGTGATCTTCTGGCAGCTGCTCATCCAGGCGGGCCGCAGGTTGCACAACACGCACCGCCGCAACTTCGAGTTGCAGTACCGCAATGCCCAGCTGATCGAGTCGTTGACCCGCCAGACGCAGGCTGCACTGGACGCCGTCGAGATCAAGAACCGGTTCCTGGCGAGCGCCGCGCATGACATCCGCCAGCCCGTGCATGCGCTGGGCCTGTACGCCGACTGGCTGGGCAGCGAGCCCGAGCTGGTGAAGGAGATCACGCCCAAGATCGTGGAGTCCACAAAGGCGGTGAATGCGCTGTTCGACTCGCTGTTCGACCTGGCACGCCTGGACTCGGGCAAGATCCGCCTGAATGTCGAGGCGGTGAACATGCGCCAGATGCTGCATGACCTGGAACTGCAGTACCGGCCGGTGGCCCAAGCCAAGGGCCTGGAGTTCAGGGTCCACATCACGCAGGGCACCGCGATGTCTGATTACATCCTGCTTCAGCGCACGTTGGGCAACCTGATCTCGAACGCAGTGAAGTACACGGCGCGCGGTGGTGTGCTGGTGGCCTCCCGGCGCCGCGCCGGCGTCATGTGTGTGGAGGTCTGGGACACCGGCATGGGCATTGCGCCTGAATACCAGCGCGAGATCTTCCGGGAGTTCTACAAGGTGCCCACCCACACGGGGACGGAAGACGGATTTGGCCTGGGGCTGTACATCGTGGCCCGGTTGTCGGGCATCCTCGGTCACCAGCTGCTCATGGCGTCGCGCCCCGGTCGTGGCTCAATGTTCAGGCTGGTCCTGAACCCGACCGATCCACAGGAGGCCGCGCGCCGCGCCGCATCCTCGGTGGTTCAGGTGTCCGGCATGCCGTTGCTGGTGGAGTAGCCCGCCAGCCGGCAGGCATCCCCTTTCAGCTTAGCTGCCCAGCATTCCGTGGGTGCGGGCGTAATGGATGGTTTGGGTACGGCTCTTCACG
>CAZFKW010000012.1:0-1509 GCA_964519795.1 uncultured Ramlibacter sp.
TCGCCCTGCGCATGGACGCCGGGCGCAAGGCGCTGATGGAGCGCGGTGACAACGAGTACGGCCCGTACCAGAGCCCCATGGAAGACGGCATGCAGCACTTCCACGAGTGGTACCGCCAGGCGCTTGGGCTCTGATGCATCGATGGGCCGGACCGGCCGCATCCAGACCGGCCACAACCTCACCAGCAACCTGAACAGGCCCTGAATGCAAGCACTGTGGATGGTGGTGGCATCGCTGTTCTTCGCCACCATGACCGTGTGCGTGAAGTTCGGCGCACAGTACTTCAACAGCGCCGAGCTGGTGTTCTGGCGCGGCATCATCGGCATGGCATTCATGTGGGCGTTTGCCCGCTCGCGCAATGTGAGCCTGGCCACGAAGGTTCCAGGCATGCATGTGTGGCGCAGCGTCATTGGCGTGCTGTCGCTCGGTGCCTGGTTCTATGCCATCGCCCTGCTGCCGCTGGCCACGGCGATGACCCTCAACTACATGAGCAGCGTCTGGATCGCCGCCTTCCTTGTGGGCGGCGCGCTGATGGCCTGGAATCCGCTGAAGCCGGACAGCTGGCCGCTGCACCAGGGCCCGCTGGCGCTGACCGTGATCGCGGGGTTTGCCGGCGTGGTGATGATGCTGCGGCCCAGCTTTGACCAGAACCAGGGGTTCGCCGCTCTGGTGGGCCTGCTGTCAGGCATTGGCGCGGCCTTTGCCTACATGCAGGTCATGGCATTGTCCAGGGCGGGTGAGCCCGTGGCGCGGACGGTGTTCTACTTTACCCTGGGCACGGCGGTGGCCGGCGGGCTCGGCATGCTGGTCACCGGGATCTCGCCCTGGCAATGGAAAGGCGCAATGTGGCTGCTGCCGATGGCCGTGCTGGCCTCGCTGGGCCAGCTTTGCATGACGCGGGCTTACAGCCAGGGCGCCACACTGGTCGTCGCCAATTTGCAATACTCGGGAATTGTCTTCGCCGCCATCTACAGCATCGTGCTGTTTGGCGACGACCTTCCCCTGATCGGCTGGGCCGGCATGGGGCTGATTGTGGCCAGCGGCATTGCCGCAACCGTGCTGCGCGACCGCGCCGCGCCTGATTCACCCGCAGAGGAACACTGACATGACAACCAGCATGAGCTACACCACCCTGATCTCCGCCGCACAGCTGATGGACCTGCGCGCCAGTGGCGCGCGCCTGATGGTGTTTGACTGCAGCTTCGACCGGATCGCGCCCGGCGCGGGCGAGCAGCAGTTCCGCCACAGCCATATCCCCGGCGCCGTCTATGCCCACCTGGACACCGCCCTGAGCGACAAGGGAATGCCCGATGCCGAGGGCAAGTACCACACCCCGGCCGACGCAGCCTCGGGAGGCCGCCACCCCCTGCCCAGCCTGGAGAAGTTTGCGTTCTGGCTGTCCAGCGTGGGGTTTGCCAACGACATGCAGGCTGTGGTCTATGACCGCCAGGGCGCCAACTATTGCGGCCGCCTCTGGTGGATGCTCAAGTGGGCCGGTCATGCCCGCGT
>CAZFKW010000012.1:1519-3047 GCA_964519795.1 uncultured Ramlibacter sp.
CGCGTGGCCGTCCTCGACGGCGGCCTGCAGGCCTGGGAAGCGGCTGGCGGCGAGACGACGGACCGCCAGGAGCCGGCCCATTTCCAGACCAACTTCGTGCCGGGCAGGCCGCTCGTCAATCTCGCAAGCGCCGGGCAGGTTCTCCATGGGCTGCAAGGCAGCCAGACGGTTATTGACGCGCGTGCCGCGCCGCGCTTCAGGGGCGAGGTCGAACCGCTGGACCCTGTGGCCGGCCACATTCCGGGCGCGCTCAACCGCCCGTTCGGCCTGAACATCGGGCCGGACGGCAAGTTCAAGCCGGCCGCAGACCTGAGGGCCGAGTTTGAAACCCTGCTTGCCGGGCGCGACCCGGCCGGCGTGGTACACCACTGCGGCAGCGGTGTGAGTGCAGTGCCCAACGTGCTGGCCATGGAAATTGCAGGCCTGGGCACAGGCGCACTTTTTGCCGGCAGCTGGAGCGAATGGGTGTCCGATCCGGCGCGCCCCGTCGCCAGGGGCTGAAAGCAGCGCTAACATCGCGCATGCGCGCCTTTCCCTTGTGCTGCCCCCGCCCGGTTGAGTCACCATGATGTCGGCTCCCGATACCCGGCCGATGGAGTCCGTTCCAGACACGACGCCCATGTCGTTTACCGAGGCCTTGATGGAGGGCCGGTTCGTCCAGGCCCTGAAGCCGCTGCTGCTGCTCCTGCTCGCAGGCCTGCCGGTACTGCTGGTGCTGTCAATCCTGGCGCAGGACTCTGCCATGGAAAGCGGCGCCCTGGCCCTGATGATTGCGGTTGTCGCGGCAATGTACTGGCTGCTCGGCCAGGGCCGCGTCTACCTGGTCAGCCACATGCTGGTGTTCTCCCTCATCGGCTACTCGGCCATCGACATCCTCGCCTTCGGCTCGGTGCGCAGTGCCGGCGCCATCGGCTTTGCAGGCGCCATCGTCGCTGCCGGCATGATGCTGCGGCGCACGGCGCTGGCCCTGGCCGTCCTTTTGAGTGCGGCCGTGCTCGGTGTGCTCACGAGCACTCGGGCCGCATGGGCACAGCCGACTTCAGCGTGGGGTTGAACTTCTGGGTCACGCATGTGGTTGTGATGGTGGCCGTGGCCATCTCGGTGCGGGCCGCCAGGCGGATGGTGCGCCGGGCGCTGGTGGAGCAGCGCACGGAGCTGGGCCGCCGCGAGCGCGCCGAGCACGACCTGCGGCTGTCCGAAGACCGCTTCTCGCGAATCTTCCGCAACAGCCCCGTGGCCATCATCGTGCAGTCCGTCCAGGATGCAACGGTCCTGGACATCAACCCAGCCTTCGAACGCCTGTACGGCTACACCCGCGCCGAATTCATCGGCACGTCAAGCGACGTGATGCTGTGGGCCAGCAAGGACGAGCGCAGGGCCTTTGTCGCATCGCTGGAGGCTGCCGGCCGCCTCACCAACTACCTGGCCAAGGGCCTGAAAAAGGATGGCGGCACCTTTGACGCCATGATCTCCTGCGAGCTGGAAGGCGCAGGCCCCGGCCTGATCGTCGTCACCAGCGTCTCGGACG
>CAZFKW010000012.1:3057-12755 GCA_964519795.1 uncultured Ramlibacter sp.
AAGGCCCAGGAAGCGGCACGGCAGTCGCAGGAACTGTTCGCCAAGGCGTTTGACTACAGCCCGGTGCACATGTCCATCTCGCGGGTGTCCGACGGTACCTTCCTGGCCGTGAACGCCACCGAGTCATCGGTGCAGGGCTATTCACCTGCCGAGATGGTGGGCCGCAATTCGCTGGATACCGGCACCTGGCTGAGCCCCGGCGACCGGGAGGACTTCCTCGCCATGCTGCGGGCCGACGGCAAGGTCATGGGCTACGGCACGCAAATGCGCCACAAGGACGGGCACCTGGTGGACACCCAGATCTGGGCTGTTATCGTCGAGATCGGCGGAGAGGCCTGCGTGCTGGCGTCCACCATCAACATCTCGGCGCAAAAGCGCCGCGAGCGACAGTTGCTGGAGCTGGCGCGCGGTGTCGCCGGCGAGACCGGTGAGCGCTTCTTCATGCTGCTCGTGCAGCACCTGGCCAATGCGCTTGAAGCCGACATGGCCATGGTGGGCGAGATTCTGGATGACGGCAATGTCTCGTCGCTGGCACTGGTCGAGAACGGCGAGCTCCAGGCGTCCCTGGCGTACCCGCTGCCGGGCACTCCGTGCGCTGATGCGCTGTCGCACAGCGGCCCGTGTTTTTTCCAGGACGGCATTTCCGGGCGGTTCCCGGAAGACCCGATGCTTGCCGGCGACCGCTACCGTGCCTACATCGGCATTGCACTGCGCGACGCGGACGGCACGGCCATCGGCATCCTGAACGCCATCTGGCGCCAGCCCCAGCCCGAATCTGCAGACCGCGACGCGCTGTTCAGCATATTTGCCAGCCGGGCCAACGCGGAGCTCGTACGGCTCCGGCGTGACCGCGAGATCCAGCGCCTCAACGAAACGCTGGAGCAGCGCGTGAAGGACCGCACGCTGGAGTTGCAGGCCAGCAATGCGGAGCTGGAGTCGTTCTCGTATTCCGTATCCCATGACCTGAAGGCGCCACTGTCGAGCATTGACGGGTTCACCGCCCTGCTGCTGCGGCGCATGGGTGCCCGCATGGATGCCGAGGAGCAGCGGATGTTCGAGCGCATCCGCACCAATGTGGGCCGCATGCACGAGCTCATCACCGCATTGCTCTCGCTGGCCCAGGTCAGCCGCTACAAGCTTGAGCTGCAGGACGTGGACCTGAGCGTGATGGCGCAGGAGTGGTTTGAGGCTGCCAGGGCGCGGGAACCGAAACGGCAAGTCAGCACCGTGGTGCAGCCAGGGCTGACCGCGCGCTGCGACCACCGCATGGCCAGGATCGTGATGGAAAACCTGCTGGGCAACGCCTGGAAGTACACGCGCAAGAGCACAGAAGCCCGCATCGCGTTCGAAGGCGCTGCCGGCGGCAGCTTCGTCGTGCGCGACAACGGCGTGGGCTTCGACATGGCGCATGGCGGGCACCTGTTCAAGCCCTTTCACCGCCTGCACAATGTCAGTGAATACGACGGCAGCGGCATCGGCCTGGCGACCGTGCACCGCATCCTGGAGCGGCACGGCGGGTATATCCGCGCGGAGTCTTCCGTGGGCCTGGGTACAAGCTTCGTGTTCACCTTTGAACCCGGGCGCGGCTTGCGCTGACCTGCGGCGCCCCTGCGGGAGATCGCCAGGTGCCTACTGCAGGTAGAGCTGATGCAGCCTTGCACGCTCGGCCGGGCCGACGCCCAGCGCCCGCGCCAGGTAGTTGTCCAGGCTGCCGTGCGCCTCGTCCACGGCTTCAAAGGCTGCAGCCAGGAAAGGCTCCTGTACCCTGAAGAGGACCGATGCGATCGGGGGCGGCAGCGCGTGGCTGCCGCTGCCCGCCCTGAGATGGTCATTGGTCAGCAGATAGTCCTGCATGATCGTCTCGCGCGCGACGCCCAGGGCGGACAGGAGCAGCGCGGCAGCAAAGCCGGTGCGGTCCTTGCCTGCGGTGCAGTGAAAGACAAGGGGCCCGCCTGACTCCAGAAGGTGCCCGAACAGCGCGGCAAACCGCTGCGTGTTGCCCTGTACGAATCCGCGATAGGTCTGCTGCATCAGCAAGACGGTGTCAGCCTCGCCCACGACCTCCCCCGCCGCCAGCAGACCCGACAGGCGCTGGACAATGGTCGGCTCGATCGGCAGCGAATGCACGGTGGCACCGGCGATCCTGCAGGCCGCGCTCGCGCGCTCATTGACGCCGCGGAAATCGCATACGCGGGAAACCCGCAACGCATCCAGGACAGCGACATCCTGCGGCGTCAGGCTGCCCAGGTGGTCCGAGCGGTAGACCTGGCGCCAGCGCACGAGGCGGCCGCCAGCGCCGGCGTAACCGCCAAGGTCGCGGAAATTGCTTGCTCCCTGAAGCTGGATGGCGCGCGAAGGCAGGGCGCCTGCGGTGCCCGTTGTGCCGGCCGTGTCGGGCGCGGCCGGCGTGGCGGTGATGGCGGTGATGGCGGTATGGGTATGCACAGCAGCAGTTTATCGGGTGTGCGCAGCCAGCATCGGCCGCGGCGCCGTGTAAGAAAAAACGCCTGATACACCGCTTCACAAGAATTTTCACGGCCCGCACCGTGGCGTTACGTACAGGCGCCACGATGAAACCTCACTTCACTCAATCCAAGGAGAAAACCATGCTGAAAACCTCCCTCGTGGCTGCCTCGCTGGCCGTCGCCACACTGGGCGCCACGGTGACAACACAGGCCTCGGCGCAGTCCTCGATCTACGTACAGGTAGCGCCGCCCGCGCCACGCGCGGAGTATGTACCGGCGCCTCGCCGTGGCCACGTGTGGGTGCCCGGCTACTGGGACTGGCGCGGGCGCCAGTATGTCTGGATGAAGGGGCACTGGGTCCGTGACCGCCCTGGCTATTTTTACAACCAGCCGGTATGGGTCAAGCGCGGCGATCGATGGGTGCGCGCCGGCGGTACGTGGCAGCGCGGCAACCGTGACCGGGACCGCGACGGCGTGCCGAACCGCTACGATCGCGACCGGGACAACGATGGCGTGCCAAACCGGCATGACAGCCACCCCAACAACCCCTACCGCCGCTAGGCCCGCAACACACCGTTGAAGGCTCCCCGGGACTGGCGCAGTTAGACTTCGCCAGTCCCAGCCATTTGTCACGCCGAAAGTCCGCATGCAGACCCGTTCAATCAAAGCTTCCAGGTGCCCACATATCGCCCGTCTTGCCCTCGCGCTTGCCCTCACGGCAAGTGCGGGCGTCGCGCTGGCCCAGTCCCCTGCTCCCGCAACACCTGCGTCCAGTCCTGCAGCAACCCTGACCGATGCGCAGGTTGAGGCGGCAGAAGCTGCCGGAACGCTCGCCGCCACTGTCTGGCTGAACCAGCTGGACGCCGGCATGTGGGGCGAGGCCTGGGACCAGGCCAGCCAGGTCTTCAAGACCAACGTGCCCATCGGCACCTGGATGGACAATGTGCCCAAGGAACGCGGCGCCCTCGGCCGTGCCACCGCCCGGGAGGTCAGTGACACCATCGTCAATACGCAGATGGCGGGCCAGCCGCCCGGCATTTACGTGTCAGTGCTCTTTGACACGACATTCCCCAACCAGCCTCCGATGCAGGAAATCGTCAGCACCCGGCGCGAACCGGACGGCAGGTTCCGCGTGATGGGATATTCACGCCGCTGAAATGGCGGCCGGCTTACCGCTTGTCGCGGTCTGCCGGCTTGGGGTCCAGTTCCGGGTTGCGCTCGTCCGGGCGGCGGAGGCGTGTAGGCGTCATCAGGTTGCCGCGGCTCACGTTGGTCACTGCCGGAATGGCATCTTCAGAGGCATCATCACCCGGCATCACCGGCGGGTTCACCTTCTCGTCAGCCTCCGGGAAAATGTCCTCGGGAGCCTGCCGGCGTTCTGCTGCAGCCTCACTGGTACGCTTGAAGGGTGCGGAGTCGTTTTCGGAATGACGGACAGGATCTTTTGGCATGGTTCTTCCTTTCTGCAAGAACCCCCAATCTATCCCCGATGGCGCGGCCGGCCTGTAGGAGAGCGCCGCCTCGTCAATGCGTGTGGGCCAGTGCGCTCACGACCGTGACCATCCCGATACCCAGGAGCAGCCAGCCAATCTGCGCTGCGGTCTCGCTCAGTGTCAGCCTTTTCTGCAGTTGCAGGATCAGGTCAGCCAGGGCGACATAGACAAAGCTGCTGGACGCCACGACCAGGAAATACGGCAGGAAGTCATGCAACTGCGCCACCAGCCAGTAGCCGACGATGCCGCCCAGTGCAGTGACCGCTCCCGCCAGCGAGACTTTGAGCAGTGCGGCCCGCCTGTTGCCTGACACCTGCCGCAGCACGATCAGATCGCCCATGTGGTGCGGTATCTCGTGCGCCAGCACTGCCAGCGCAGCCACCACACCCAGCCGCATGTCGGCCACGAAGGCTGACGCGATCAGGATGCCGTCACCGAAGCAATGCACGCTGTCGCCGGTGAGAACGGCCCAGCTTCCGGCACGCGGCGGCGCATGGTGGTGGGCGTGGTGATGGGGTTCGTGCGCGTGGGCCGCCTCGTGCCGGTGACCGGGTGTGCCGGCCCCGCGCACACCTTCACCGTCGTTGTGATGTTCATGCCCGTGGTGCCAGAGCTCGGCCTTGTCCAGGAGGAAGAAGAACACCAGGCCAACGAGCAGCACCGCGAACAGCGCCTTGGCGCTGATGCTGCTTTCAAAAGCCTCGGGCAGCAGGTGCATGAAGGCCGTGGCCAGCAAGGCACCTGCTGCAAGGCTGAGCAGGTGCTGGGTGAAGCGCCCGAGCATGGCGAATCCAAGCAGCGCGGCAAGCCACACGCTGCCGATGCCGGCGGCCAGGGTGGCAATGAGTATGGCAATCAGGGTCATAGGGCAATAAAGACCGGCCAGGAAGGGCCGGGCCGGGTATTTTCTCTCGTGCAGCAAAAAGCCGCCTCACGGCGGCTTCAAGGGGTTGGGCCGGGCGGACTGTGGATTAGGCCACAAGCCGAAGCCCGGGTATCGGGCCTGGAACACCCTGCCCCGGCATTTCAGTGGCCGGCGTCAGGCAACGCCATGCTTTTTGAACCATTCCAGCGCCTTGGTCCAGCCATCCTGCGCGGGAGCGGCGCGGAAACTGGGGCGGTAGTCAGCATGGAAGGCATGCGGCGCGTCCGGATAGACCACAAACTCCGATGCCCTGGCTGCTGCCGAGCCGGCCGCCAGCGCGTCCTTCATCTGGTTGACCGTCGTCAGCGGAATGCCGGTATCTGCCCCGCCGTACAGGCCCAGCACCGGACCGTTGAGCTGGCCGGCCACATCCACCGGGTGCTTTGGCGTGAGCGCGCTGCTCTGCCCCACCAGGCGGCCGTACCAGGCCACACCCGCCTTGACCGACTTGCTGTGCGCTGCATACAGCCAGGTGATGCGCCCGCCCCAGCAGAAGCCCGTGATGCCAACCTTGCCCGTGTTGCCACCGTTGGCGCCCGCCCATTGAACCGCAGCATCCAGGTCACCCATGACCTGCGCATCCGGCACTTTGGAGACCACCTCCGCCATGAGCTTGGCCATCTCGTTGTAGCTCGTGGGGTCGCCCTGGCGGGCATAGAGTTCGGGCGCAATCGCCAGGTAGCCGGCCTTGGCAAAGCGCCGCGCCGTGTCGGCAATGTACTCGTGCACACCAAAGATTTCCTGGATGACAAGGACCACGGGCAGGTTGGTCTTGCCGGCGGGTGCGGCGCGATACGCCGGCATCTTGAAGCCGTTGACCTCAATGGTGATCTCGCCCGCTGTCAGGCCTTCGCTGGAGGTCTTGATGGCCGTCTGGGCCATGATGGGCATGGCCGTGGCGGCGTAGCCCACGCCCAGTGCCGCCTTGAGTGCCGTGCGGCGAGTAGCGCCGCTGTCGGTTGTGCGGCCTGACAACAGGGCATCGAAATCGGTCTTGAGGTCTTCACGCAACATGGGTTTTCTCCTGGTATTTAAAGAAAAGATAGCAAGCTAACGGGTGGTTGAGTGTCCTTCAAGCCAGAAGTTCATGCTGCAAATGGGGGAATGCCCGGGACAAACCCGGGACTGTCCGCAGGCTCCTGTCCCCCGCCGTGCTGCCTGCGCACTGACACACCCGTCAACCAGCCGTCGGCCGACCATGGCGCGCGACCCACTTGCGCAACTCCCCGAACCACAGCACCACGCTGCCCATGGCAGCGCAGACCAGCCATTGATCCAGTGTCAGCGGAGCGGTCCCAAAGGCCAGGTTCAGCACCTCCAGGTGGACAACCGCCACCTGCAGCCCGCTGGAGAGCGCGACGGCTCCCCAGATCCAGGGGTTGCTGAACATTCCCTCGAACGCGCTGTCGGCCTCCGAACGCGTGTTGAAGCAGTTGAACAGGTGCGCAAACACCAGCACCGTGAACCCGGCCGTGCGCGCGTTGGCCAGGTCCCGTGTTCCTTCAATCAGGCCGCCCGGCAGGTACATGTCCATCGTGAGCAAAGTCGTCACGGACACGATGATGCCGATGCCGGCGATCTGCCACCACATGGCCGCGTTGATGATGCGCTCGGCAGGCGGGCGCGGGCTGCGAGACATGACCTTGCCGCCCGGCGGGTCCAAGCCCATGGCAAGCGCCGGCCAGGAGTCGGTGATGAGGTTGAGCCAGAGAATCTGGGTGGCCAGCAGCGGCAGCACCAGGGGCGCGCCCGGCGCGCCCAGGCCGATCACGCCTGCGCCCACGACGCCCAGGAAAACGGTCAGGACTTCGCCCATGTTCGATGACAGCAGGTAGCGCAGCGACTTGCGGATGTTGTCAAAGATGGAGCGCCCTTCCCGCACGGCCTGGACGATGGTGGCAAAGTTATCGTCTGCAAGAATCATCCTGGCCGCCTCCTTGGCCACCTCGGTTCCCGACACGCCCATGGCCACACCGATGTCGGCCGCCTTCAGCGCCGGGGCGTCATTGACGCCGTCGCCCGTCATGGCCACGACGCTGCCGCCGGCCTGCAGCGCCGCCACAATGCGCAGCTTGTGGACGGGCGCCACGCGCGCGAACACATTTGTGGTTTGCACCGCAAGGGCCAGCGCGGCATCGTCCAATGCCTCCAGGTCAGCGCCTGAAAGCGCGGCCGCGCCGGGCCTGGCAATGCCCAGGTCCTGCGCGATGCGCAGCGCCGTGCGCGGATGGTCGCCGGTGATCATGATCACGCGGATGCCCGCCCGGTGGGCTTGCGCTATGGCCACACCCGCCTCCTCGCGCGGTGGGTCAAAAATGCCGACCGTGCCGGCAAACTCCATCTCGCGCTCCAGCGACGCTCCGGCTGCAATGTCTTCGCCCGGCGCCAGCGTGCGCCAGGCGACGGACAGCGTACGCAAGGCGGCATCAGACAGCGTATCTACATCGGCCATGATCTTCGCGCGCCGCGCATCGTCCAGCGGGACGGACTGGCGGCCGACGCGCACCCGCGTGCACAGGCGCAGCAACACATCCGGCGCACCCTTGGTGACCAGCACGGCCTGGCCCGGATTGTCCCGGTCGGCCTCGATGGTCGACATCAGTTTGCGCACGGACGTGAACGGTATGACGCCGAGCCGCTCGAAGCGCCGGCTGCGGGCCGCATCAATGCCGAGCTTGCGTTCTGCAACCAGGAAGGCTGCCTCGGTGGGGTCGCCGTGAATCTCCCAGGCGCCCTCCTTGCCCTGCTGCAGCACGGCATTGCCGGCGAGGCTGCCACCGCCCAGCACCGCAACAAGTTCCTCGTGGAGCGGGCCTGCCTGGACCGGGCTGCCATCATGCTCCATGTGGCCCTCAGGCGTATAACCCACGCCAGTGACCCGCGTATCCCCCGAAGCCGTCATGACACGTTCGACCGTCATCTCCGAGCGGGTCAGCGTGCCGGTCTTGTCCGTGCAGATGACCGAGGTGGAACCCAGTGTCTCCACCGAGGACAGGTTCTTGACGATCGCCTTGTGCCTGGCCATGCGCTGTACGCCCAGCGCCAGCACGACAGACAGGATGGCCGGCAGGCCCTCGGGCACGGCAGCCACCGCCAGCGCGACGCCCATCAGGAGCACCGACACGAGCCCCGCCGCGCTCTGGGGCCGGGAAATCAGCAGGACAGTGGCGACCACCACCACGGCAATGACCACGACCGAGATCCCCAGCATCCGCCCGATGTACGAAATTTCTTCTTCCAGCGGCGTCGGCTCCTCAGCCGTGGCGTCCAGCAGGGTCGCGATGCTGCCCAGCCGCGTGTTCATGCCGGTGGCGGTGACCAGTGCCAGGCCACTGCCCTGCGTCACGGACGTGCCTTTGAAGACCATACCCGGCTGGTCAGCCTGCCCCGCCTGAGCACCGCTGGCGGATTGCCTCGCAGCGTCCTTGGCCACTGCTTCGCTCTCGCCCGTCAGCGAGGCCTCGTTCAGGTGCAGCGAATCCGCCCGCACCAGCCGGGCATCCGCGCCGACAGCGTCCCCTTCGCCCAGCACCAGCAGGTCACCGACCACCAGCCCAGCGGCGGGCACGCGCTGCACCTGCCCGCCGCGCACGACGGCCGTGGTGGACGCCGTCATGCGGGCCAGCGCCTCCACGGCCTGCCGGGCCTTTGCCTCCTGCACGTGACCCAGCACCGCATTGAAGATGACGATGACCGAAATGACGATGGCATCCACCGGCCAGCCTTGCCGCCCCTCGAACATCCACGCCACAAGCGAGATGCCAGTCGCGCCCAGCAGCAGGTAGACCAGCGGGTCCTGGAAATGCATCAGCATGCGCAGCCATGCAGGCACCTGCCCGGCGGCGCGCAGCTCGTTGGGGCCATCGCGTGCCAGCCGGCGCTGCGCCTCCTGCGCAGTCAGTCCGTGCACGGGATCGGCGTGCAAGTCCGCGACCAGTTCGTCAATGCCCCTGCCGGCGGGATCCGGTTGCATGATGGCCGCGCTACCGGCGCGGCACAACAACGCTCACACGGTCGGCGGTCTGCGGAAACTTGTAGATGGTGTCGTTCAGGTGCCGCGTCACTTCGGCGATATCGGCATCGCCCCACTGCAGGCCGGCAATACCCTGCCAGCGCCTCACCTGGCCCTTGAGGGTCTCCCAGTCGGAAGCCAGCCGCCCGTCGCGCCAGTGCATCTGGCTGGTGTGGCAACTGATGCAATGGGTGTTGTAGAGCAACTGCCCGCGGGACTCAACAGTGACCACCTGTGAATGGGAAAGCGCGCTGGCACAGGCCAGCACGGTGAACACTGCCAGTCGGGCATGCAAGCTTGTCATATCTGTGCTCCCCAGTAGCGTCCACCATCGCAAAGAATGGCTCTGGTTCACAGCGCCCCGGCCCGATTGTTTGCGCAAGTGCGCCTGACTTGATGCATGTCAAGACGCTGCAGGGGCTCCGCGGTACGCTTGCCACTGGCTGCGCTGCAGAGCGGCGCGCGCACTTGCCCGGCCACACAAGGCCCTGTTCCCCCGCAAAATCAAGGACTCACCCATGATGGAATCCAGCCCCTCCGCCTATGGCGATCTGACCAGGGGCGTGTCCGCGCGCCTGGCCACCCTGCGGGCCGGTGCGCCCGGCGTGATGAAGGGCTTTGCGAGCCTGGGCAGCGCGGCCATGGCCCCTGGCGTGATTGATGCCAAGACCAAGGAGCTGATGGCGCTGGCGCTCGGTGTGGCGTCGCGCTGCGACCCCTGCATCGGCTACCACGTGCAGGCACTTGTGAAGCTCGGTGCGACACGGCAGGAACTGGACGAGACGCTGGGCGTCGTCGTGTAC
>CAZFKW010000012.1:12765-13733 GCA_964519795.1 uncultured Ramlibacter sp.
GGCCATGGCGGTGTACATGGGCGGCGGCCCGTCACTGATGTATGCAGCCAGTGCCATTGCCGCATTCGATGAATTCTCCGCAGCGCAGGCTGCGGCGGGTGCCGCAGCCTGAAGCGCAGTCACTCGCCGGCGTCGCTCTGCGCCGGCCGCCGACCCGTGGGGCACAGCACGTTCGCCGGCACATCGTCATGGATGTACTGTGTTTCTTCTTCGGGGGTGGCAAGGCGTATTTCCACGACATTGCCGCGGCGGCCGTAGTAGTCATGCACCATGGAGGCCAGCTCGGCCCGGGCGTCCTTGTGCTGCGGGAGGGCCCTGACCCAGCGGCGCGGATGACCGTCGTAGGTGAAGTCCACGACCCAGACCTGGCTGCGCTTGAAAAACATGGACTGGAGCCGGTACCGCGAGCGCCGCGTCAGCGCCGCCCGCCGGCTTTCACTGGCGCTTGACAGGGCAGGTATTGATGCCCAGCATGCTGTACAGCGGGCATATGCCGACGGCGCCCGTGATGAGCGGAATCACGCCGATGTACCCCCACAGCCCGATCGTGCCGGTGGCTGCCAGACCAATGAGCACCAGCCCCGCCAGGACGCGCACCGCGCGGTCTATCGTTCCTTCATTGACTTTCATCTGAATTGCCTTCCGGTTTGATGCGCAACATGGCGCCAGTGACAGGTTACATCCACCGGGCTCAGGCAACCATGATCTGGATCAATGGGACAGATCTGCCTTGCGCGATTGGGCGGGATGGCGGCTGCATGACGCACTCATCCGGACCTGGTGGGCATGACATGCACCCAGTCACAGTCCAGCTGGACCGCGAAGTGCTGGCCCGGCTCAAGATGCTGCCGCTGGGGTCCTGCGCGGGTGAGCCTGAATGCGGCCCCTGCCACACCCGCAATCGCGGCAGTAAAGAGGGTGGTCTCACCCAGGTTGCGTACCTCGGTGAGCCTCGCCTCTACGGCTAC
>CAZFKW010000012.1:13743-18253 GCA_964519795.1 uncultured Ramlibacter sp.
CGAGGCCCGCTGCGCTGCCGGGGTGCTCATGGGCCTCCCGGGCTGCAATGTGCAGCCCGTCGCCCTGGACGACCCAGGTGACCCTCTGCCCCTGCGGCAGCCGCCCCTTGTCCCTCACCCGCAAGGCCGGACCCGCAGCGGTCCCATCCGCTGACAACCACTCCAGCCAGCCCATCCCGCCTGAAGAATCAGCCTCACACCGGGGGCCAAGCCATCGCCCGTGAAACCTGTTCTGCACGCCCATCAGGTCGGCCACCCGGGCATTGCGCGGCGCGCGGTAGACCTGCGCAGGGTGTCCTTGCTGCAAGACCTGCCCAGCGTCCATCACCACCATGCTGTCAGCCAGATGACGGGCCTCCACGAGGTCATGGGTGACCAGCACGATGGGGATGTGCAGGTCCCGCCGCAGTTCGGCCAGCAGTTCGTAGAGCCCTTGCCGGCTCATCTGGTCCACTGCGGAGAAAGGCTCATCCAGCAGCAGGAGCCGGGGCTGCCTGGCCAGCGCCCGGGCCACGGCCACGCGCTGCTGCTGGCCGCCCGACAGGGCAGATGGCGCGCGCGCCTGCAGTTCGTCGGGGATGCGGACACGGGCCAGCCACTGCCGGGCCTGCGCCCTGCGTTCAGCCGGCGGCAGGTGCAGCAAAGGCAGGCTCACGTCGTCCAGGGCCGAGAGGTGCGGCATCAGCGCGTAGTTCTGGAACACCAGGCCGACATGCCGGTGCTGCGGCGTGCGGTAGGTGCCTGCCCGGGTATCGCACCAGACTTCATCGCCCACCGTGATGTCTGCACTGGTGGGGCGCATCAGCCCTGCCAGGGTACGCAGCATCGATGTCTTGCCCGCCCCCGAGGGGCCGACAAGCGCCAGCAACTCGCCGGGCTCGCAGCTGAACTCGCCCTCCAGCGGCATGGGCAGGCGCTGCGAGACCCGCACCCGCAGGCCGCGTCCTGTGCCCGCTGTCCGTGCAGCGGAAGAATTCATCGCAGGGCTACTCATCGGATCCTGACCCTGCGTGCCGCAGCGAAGAAGGATGCGGCGACAGCCCCCAGCGACAGGAGCAGGAGCAACAGGGCCATCTGGTCGGCGCCCTGCAGGTCGAATGACTGCACCCGGTCGTAAATGCTGATGGCAATGGTCCGGGTCTCGCCCGGAATGCTGCCCCCCATCATCAGAACCACCCCGAACTCCCCCAGGGTGTGCACAAAGGTCAGCACCGCAGCGGACAGCACGCCGGGCCAGGCCAGGGGCAGTTCCACCCGCAGGAAGGTCTGCCAGGGAGTCAGGCCGCTCACCGCAGCGGCCTCCGCAAGATTTGCCGGGATGGCTTCGAAGGCCCGCTGGATGGGCTGGACCATGAACGGAATGTTGAAGATGACCGAGGCAATCACCAGGCCCGCAAAATTGAAGGTGAGCCGGATGTCGAAGGTCTCCTGCATCCAGCGCCCGAGAGGCGAAGCCCCGCCCAGGGAAACGAGCAGGTAGTAGCCGAGCACCGTGGGCGGCAGTACCAGGGGCAGGACCACGGCGGCCTCCACCAGCGCCTTGCCCGCGAACCGGGTGTGGGCGAGCCAGCGGGCCATCCACAAGCCCAGGGGCATCAGCACCAGCAGCGTGACGGCGGCCAGCTCCAGGGACAGGATCAGGGCTTGCCAGTCCATGGGGTCACTGGCCCGGCATGGCGAAGCCGTACTTCACCATGATGGCCTGGGCTTCAGGCGTGGAAAGATAGTCGTGGAAGGCCCGCGCTGCTGGCGGCGCACCGCGCAGGACGACCATGCGCTGCGCCAGCGGCCTGTGCCAGGACTCGGGGATGAGCGCGAAGTCCCCCATGCGGGACACCTGGGGCGCCAGCGCAAGCGAGTACGCGATGATGCCGCCCTGGGTGGAACCGGAGGTGGCGAACTGCGCCGCCTGGGAAATGTTCTCGCCGACCACCAGGAGCGGCTCGATACGCTGCCAGAGCCCCGCGTGTTGCAGCGCCTCCTTTGCCCGCATGCCGTAGGGCGCATGGTCTGGAGAAGCAATGGCGAACTTCTTCAGCCGGCCATCGGCCAGCGCAGCGGCAAGGTCCTTGAGCCCGCCATCAGCCTTGACCGGGCCGCCCCGCGGCACCATCAGGCCGATGCGGCCACGGGCATAGAGACGGCCCCTGTCCACGGTCCTGCCCGCGTCGGCCAGTTTGAAGATGAAGTCCTCGTCCGCCGACATGAACAGGTGGAACGGCGCGCCCTGGAGGATCTGCGAGTAGAAGTTGCCGGACGACCCGAACACCAGCCGCAGGCGATGCCCGGTGGACTTCTCGAACGCGGCGGCAACTTCCTCGATGGCGAACTTCAGGTCTGATGCAGCAGCAATGGTGGGCACGACTGCAGACTGCGCCCGTGCCTGCAGCGGCCCCAGGAGGGCGGCCATGGCAAGTGACAGCGTGAAGGTGCGGCGAAGCCGGGACGACATGACAGGTATTTCAGATGCAGGGCTGGAGACTCCGTCGATCTTGCCATACAGGCATTGCCAACGGCAGGCATCGCCGAAACCCGCCCACGCCGCGCCGCTTCGGCCGCCTGTAACCGTGCAGCAGGTTGGTGGTGATCGGCGGGCACCCATCACCACCAGCCTGCTGCGCTTTTGGTTGGGGGCCGTCGCTGGCGTGGCCCTATACTTATTGCGTTGCGCTTCAAACGCGTGACACGGGATTGGCGTCCCATGCAGTTGCGGCGAGAGCCGCAGAGATTCCGATGGAGCCTTGCGGCTTTCGCGTCTGTGCCCCCGTTCAGGTGGCCCGGATGGGGGAGCGCAAGCTCCGCCGGAAATCGTCCGCGACTGCCCGGTACGCCAACCCTTCGGGCCACCGCCATTCATTTCAAATGGCGGTGGTTTCCTCAACCGAACGGGCAGACACCATGACATCGACAACGGCCACAACAACCCTCCTCAAGCCGAACCTCGCAGTACTCATTGACGCGGAAAACATCAGCGCGTCGCACATCCCCATGATCATGGAAAAGATCACCACCTGCTACGGCAACGCCGCCGTCCGGCGAGCCTACGGCGACTGGACCACCAACCAGCTCATGCCCTGGAAGAACACGCTGGAGAACCAGGCCCTGCGCCCCAGCCAGCAGTTCCGCTACATCAAGGGCAAGAACTCATCAGACGGCGCGCTGATCATGGACGCCATGGAACTGCTCCACGCCCGCGAGGTGGAGGGCTTTTGCATCGTCTCGTCCGACAGCGACTTCACCGGCCTGGCCACACGCATCCGCGAGAAGGGGCTGCGTGTGTATGGCTTCGGCATGCAACAGACGATACGGGCGTTTGTCGCGGCATGTGACGAGTTTGTCTATCTGGATGGGGAGACCCCTCGTTGACGCGATCCGGACTGATAGGGGCCACGGTCGCATCGGCGCTACTCAAAAGGCGCTCCGAAGCCGTATTTCCCCCTTAAGCGAAATGGCCCTTACTTAGGCGCCTGACTGTCGTTCCGTTCGGCCTGAGCTTGTCGAAGGCCTGGCGCGGTGCACCGCAAGAAGGCTTCGACAAGCTCAGCCCGAACGGGGTCTGTTGAGAGAAGCCGCTTAAGTAAGTGCCATTCCCCTTAAGCGAATCACCAGCCGGCCAGATCAGGTGGGTAGGGCACTCTGCGCAGCGACATAGAGGAGGAGACGGCGCAGCCGGCGGGGGACAGTCGCGGAGCAGAGTGCCCTGCCCGCCTGATCCCGAAGAAGCGCAGGCGTGAAGCTCAGCGCCCTCCAGGCACTAATCAATGCGCCTTGTCCCAGTTCGGCCCCACTCCGATCTCCGCGAGCAATGGCACCTTGAGTTCAGCCACACCGGCCATGAGGCGCGGTATCTCGACCTTCAGCCAGTCCACCTCGTCTTCGGGCACCTCAAACACCAGCTCGTCATGCACCTGCATGATCATCAGCGTGCTGCGCTTCTCGGCGTCCAGCACATCCTGCACCTTGTTCATGCTGAGCTTTATCAGGTCTGCCGCCGTGCCCTGCATCGGCGCATTGATGGCCTGGCGCTCTGCACCGCCGCGGCGCGGGCCGTTGGGGGAGTTGATCTCGGGCAGGAACAGGCGGCGGCCGAAGACGGTTTCCACATAGCCCTTCTCCTTGGCTGATGCGCGCGTCTCGTCCATGTAATTCTTGACGCCAGGATAGCGCTGGAAGTAACGGTCAATGTAGGCCGCAGCGGCCTTGGTCTCGATGCCCAGGTTGCGCGCCAAGCCAAAGCTGCTCATGCCGTAGATCAGGCCGAAGTTGATCACCTTGGCATAGCGGCGCTGCTCACTGCTGACATCAGCCGGCGCCACGCCAAACACCTCCGCCGCCGTGGCGCGGTGCACGTCCATGCCTTCCCTGAAGGCCTTGAGCAGCGCCTCGTCTTCGCTCAGGTGCGCCATGATGCGCAGCTCGATCTGGCTGTAGTCGGCGCTGGCGATCACGCGGCCCGGCGGCGCGATGAAGGCCTCGCGCACGCGGCGGCCTTCAGCGGTCTTTACCGGGA
>CAZFKW010000012.1:18323-22569 GCA_964519795.1 uncultured Ramlibacter sp.
GGTGCCCTTGAGCTTGGACAGGCCACGGTGCTCCAGGATCTTGGCCGGCAGCGGGTAGTCTTCAGCCAGCTTCTCCAGCACTTCCTCGTCGGTGCTCGGCGCACCGCTCGGGGTCTTCTTGACCACCGGCAGGCCGAGCTTGGTGAAGAAAATCTCGCCGATCTGCTTGGGGCTGCCCAGGTTGAAGGGCTGGTCTGCCAGCGCATGTGCTTCCTTCTCCAGCTGCAGGATGCGCAGGCCCAGCTCGGCGCTCTGCCTTGCCAGCGTGGGCGCGTCAATCAGCACGCCGTTGCGCTCCACGCGGTACAGCGACTCGCTGCTTTTCATTTCAAGCTCGTAGATGAAACGCAGCTTGTCATCACGCTCCAGCTGCGGCCACAGCACCCGGTGGACATCGAGCGTCTGGTCGGAGTCCTCGCAGGAGTACTCGGCCGCCTTGTCCACCGCCACCTGCGCAAAGGGAATCTGGTGCGCGCCCTTGCCCGCCACCATTTCATAGTCGATGCCGCTGCGGCCCAGGTGGCGCTCGGCCAGGCTGGCCAGGCCATGGGGCTTGTGCACTTCAAGCACGTAGCTTTGCAGCATGGTGTCGTGCGCATAGCCCTGCACCTCGATGCCGTGGTTGGCGAACACGTGGCGGTCGTACTTGATGTGCTGGCCAAGCTTCTTCTTCTGCGGGTTCTCCAGCCAGGGCTTCATGCGGGCCAGCACTTCCTCCCGCGGCAGCTGCTGGGGCGCGTCGCCGTAGTTGTGGGCCAGCGGTATGTAGGCGGCCTCGCCCGGCTTGACGCTGAACGACACGCCGATGATCTCCGCACGCATCTCGTCCAGCGAGCTGGTCTCCGTGTCAATGGCAGCCAGCTCGCTTGCTTCAAGCCGCGCCATCCAGTCGTCGAACTGCGCCCAGGTGAAGATGGTGTCGTACTGCAGGTTGGTGACCTTTGGCTCCGCGGCCATGTCCGGCTCGTCGAACAGGCCGGGGCTGGATGAAGGCTTCTTGCCGCCCTTGTCGGCTTCCAGGAGTTCGGGGTTCAGGTCATGTGCTTCCAGCTGGCGGGCCAGGCTCTTGAAGCCGTACTTCTCGTAGAAGGCCTTGAGCTGTTCCGTGTCCTGCCCGCCGATAACGATGTCGTCCAGCGACGGCAGGCCAGGGATGTAGTCCTTCAGGTCGCAGTCCTTCTTCACTGTCAGCAGCTCGCGTCCCCGGGGCAGCCATTCCAGCGCCGCGCGGAAGTTCTCGCCGACGGCGCCCTTGATCTCGGCCGCGCGCTCGATCATCGCGTCCACCGAGCCATATTCCAGCAGCAGCTTCACAGCCGTCTTCGGTCCCACCTTGTGCACGCCGGGCACGTTGTCCACCGCATCGCCCACCAGGGTCTGGTAGTCCACCATGAGCCGCGGCGGCACGCCGAACTCGGCCTCGACGCCGGCGATGTCGCGCTTGCGGTCGTTCATGGTGTCGATGACCATGACATGTTCATTGACCAGCTGGCTCAGGTCCTTGTCACCGCTGGAGATGATGGTGTGGATGCCCTGCTCCGTGGCCATGCAGGCCAGGGTGCCGAGCACGTCGTCGGCCTCGACGCCGGGTACGTCCAGCACCTTCCACCCCAGCAGGCGCACCACCTCGTGGATGGCCGGTATCTGGCTGCGCAGGTCGTCCGGCATGGGCGAGCGGTTGGCCTTGTAGCCAGGGTACAGGTCGTCGCGGAAGGTCTTGCCGGGCGCGTCAAACACGCACACCGCGTAGTCGGCACGCACGTCCTTGCGCAGCTTCTGCATCATGTTGATCATGCCGCGGATGGCGCCGGTGGCCGGGCTCGCGGGGTCTCCGGGCACGGCCCGCAGGTCGGGCATGGCGTGGAAGGCGCGGTAGAGGTAGCTGGAGCCGTCAACCAGCAGCAGGGTTTTGGGGGAAGCGGTTTCATCACTCATGGGGGCATTGTGGCACCGCCACCGCAGCGGGCATGGGTCCCGGGCGCCCTACAATCCGGCCATGCGCCCTGCCCTCTTCTCCCTCCTGACAGTCCTGTGCTGCGGCATGGCCATGGCCCAGGCGCCGGTGACGCAGCCCGCCCCTGCCGCCCAGCCTGGGCAGGCAGCCCCGGCCGCGATTGCGAGGCAGCCGGCGGCGCCTGGCAGTCCCGTCGAGCAGCGCGTCGAGCGCATCAGGCTTGAAGACGATGGCTCCATCGTGGAGGAAGTGCGCTATGGTGGCCAGGCGCAAAGCATTACCGTGAGCCCCAAGGGGCCGGCACCCGGGTATGAAATCGTGCCCGCCGACAGCCCGCGCAGCCGCGCGCTGAGCCGCGATGCGCTGTCTTCGTCGCCCGGCCAGCGCGTCTGGAATGTGCTGAAGTTCTGACGATGGCAGTGTTCACGGAAGTTCCCGAAGAGGACGCGCGCGCGCTGCTGCAGCGGCTGGGCCTGGGCGGGCTGACTGGGCTGCGCGGCATTGAGGGCGGCATCGAGAACACCAACTACTTTGCCACGACAGATTCTGGCGAGTACGTTCTCACGCTGTTTGAGCGCCTGGGCTTTGAGCAACTGCCGTTCTACCTGCACCTGATGAAGCACCTGGCCGGGCGCGGCATACCCGTGCCCGACCCGGCCGCCGACAAGGCCGGCGACATCCTGCACACGCTGTGCGGCAAGCCGGCAGCAGTGGTCAACCGCCTGCGCGGCAAGAGCCAGCTGGCGCCCGGCGAGGCGCACTGCGCGGCCGTCGGCGCCATGCTGGCGCGCATGCACCTGGCCGCGCAGGACTATGACCGCAACCAGCCCAACCTGCGCGGCCTGCCCTGGTGGAACGAAACGGTGCCGGTGGTGCTGCCCTTCCTGACGCCGCCGCAGGCCAGCCTGCTGGCAGGCGAGCTGGCCTACCAGAACCATGTGGCCCAGGGCTCGGCTTACGAAGCCCTGCCGCGCGGGCCGGTGCACGCGGACCTGTTCCGCGACAACGTGATGTTTGAGGGCGAAACCCTCACCGGGTTCTTTGATTTCTACTTTGCAGGCGTTGACACCTGGCTGTTCGACCTGGGCGTGTGCCTGAACGACTGGTGCATCGACCTTGAAACCGGCGCGCACGACGCCGCCCGCGCCAATGCCCTGCTGGCGGCCTATGGCGCCGTTCGGCCCCTCACCGCCCCGGAGCGGCAGCTGCTGCCGGCCATGCTGCGGGCCGGCGCCCTGCGCTTCTGGATTTCGCGGCTGTGGGACTTTCACCTGCCGCGCGAAGCCTCCATGCTCAAACCGCATGATCCGGCGCACTTCGAGCGCGTGCTGCGCCAGCGGGTGGAGTACCCTCTGAACCTGAATGCGCGTTAAATTGTGCACAGAAGTCCCGGGCGCGCCGGGCATCCCCGCCATTTTGTGTAATAGCCGCCTGACTTTTTCCGACTGCCCATGAAACTGAACATCGTTCCCGCACGTACTGGACTGACATGGGTCAAACTCGGCATCCGCACCTTCTTCAGGCAACCGCTCGCGCTGGTGGCCCTGTTCTTCATGTACATGGCCGTGGCGTCCATTGCCACGATGCTGCCCTTCGGCTTCGTGCTGGCCTTCATGATCGAGCCGGCAGCCCGGCTGGGCCTGATGGCGGCAGCGCGCGAGGCCTCCAACGAGCGCTTCCCGATGCCTGCCGTGCTGATCTCTGCCTTCCGCGCCGGCAAGGAACGCATGCGCGCCATGCTGGTGCTGGGCGTCATGCATGCGGCCGCCTGCGGCGTCGTGCTGCTGCTGGCCTCCCTGTTCACGGGCGATGCCTCCACCAACCCGCCGGCAACGCCCGAAGCCCAGATGTCGCTCATGGTGCCCACACTGCTGCTGTACATGCCGGTGTCCCTGCTGTTCTGGCACGCCCCCGCGCTGGTGCACTTCCATGGCATTGCCCCGGCCAAGAGCCTGTTCTTCAGTCTCGTGGCCTGCCTGCGCAACTGGAAGGCCATGTCGCTGTTCGGACTGGGCTGGTGCGCGGTGATCCTGGCCGTGTCCATGCCGCTGAGCATTGCCGCCGGCATGGCGAGCAGCCCACAGGCCGCAATGCCCATCGTCGCGCCCATCCTGCTGGCCCTGGCCGCCATGTTCACCACATCCATCTATTTCACCTTCCGTGACAGCTTCACCGAAGACCCGCCTCCCGCCGCCATCCCTCCAGCCATCGAACCCACCCCAGGCGCCAACCCAGGAGATACGCCATGACCCAGCAACACACACTCAAGGGCCGTACTGAAACCGAGGTCCT
>CAZFKW010000012.1:22579-24500 GCA_964519795.1 uncultured Ramlibacter sp.
CCTGTGGTTCCGGCGCCGCAGCTTCCTGCAGGCTGCCGCTGCCTGGACGTCGATGGGCGGGTTTGGCGCGGCACTGGCGCAGCAGCGCAGCAACATCGTCGAGCTGCAGGGGGATGCACTGGTGAACGGGCAGCGGCTGACGGCGCAGCAGACCATCATGTCGGGCGACCAGATCCAGACCGGTCCCAATTCCACGCTGATCTTCGTGATCGGCAACTCGTCATTCCAGGTGCGGCAGAACTCGCTGCTGACCGTCGAGCGTGGCGGTTCACTGTTCTCGGTGAGCGTGCTGCGCATGATCACGGGCGCCGTGGCCAGCGTCTGGGGCAAGGGCAACAGCCGGCAGATCGTCACACCGACCATCACCGCCGGCATTCGCGGCACCGGCGTGTACACCGAGATTTTTGCCGACCAGGGCGGCCGCAGCTACTTCTGCAACTGCTATGGCACGGTGGACATGGCAGCCGGGGAAGACCGGGCTGTCAGCCGCTCGGAGTACCACCAGGCATTCTGGGGCGAGGTCGAGCCGAAAAACGGCCGCCTGCTCACCCCGGCCGGCGCCATCAACCACACCGACGAAGAACTCGAGAACCTGGCCCGGCTGGTGGACCAGCGCACGGCCTGGCAGATTTCGGGCCGCAGGGGCGTGAAGGACGGCAAGGGCTACATGGAAGAGAAGGCCGGGCAGACGCACCCGGCGGCTGTGCCGCCGCCGGCGCCGTCGCGTTATTGATTTGCATCCAGGCGGTGGTTAAACGCCCTCAATCATGTTGTTAACAGCATTGAGCCGCCCGTTGAAGTCGCGGTTGACGATCCGCAGGAGCGATGCAACCTGCGTCCAGTCCATGTCGCCAGGGTTGACATGCGGCCCTTCGATCGGGTCCATGAGCCACTGAAGGAAGTCGTAGACATTGAGCGAATCACGGATGGCCGCCATCTGGTCCATCAGGTCTTCGGTTTTGACGTGCGACAGGACGTCGTCAACGTGGGTGTACTGAAGCAAGTTGCGGCATGTTTGGATTCTCCGTTCGCCGGTTGATCGTTGACCGCCGCCATCGACATGATGGCGGCGGCCCGAGTGGGCTGGCGAACCGGTACACCAATGGCAGAAACCGGCAGGCTATCGCTAGCCTCCCATCCGGGCCGCCTGAAAACAGGAAGCACAGATGAAAGAGGCCACGAAAACCGCGTGGTTTCGGTGGCCCCTTACAGAGGCCATTGATGTAGTCGGATCGCCAGACCCGGCCCACCAAACTTCATGGGCAATCGAACTTTAACGGCGCAGCATGCAACAGTCAAACTTTGCATTGATTAGTGCGTTGGAACTGCTCAAAGGTCGTTCTGCTTGTCGGCGGATCGGAGAAGCTTCGGCGCCAAGGTCGAAGAACGGGTGTCGCTGAATCCGCCTTTGCGGCGCAGCTCCTTGATCGGTATTCCAGCCTCGGCCTGCTTAATGAAGCCGATGATCCGCTCGTCGGTCAATCTGCTTTTCTTCGCCCGTCATTTTCCTGATTGACGGACTTCCTGTCATTTACGCTGGTACGGCTGGGAGGGGGCAGGTCATGCATATGATGCTGACAAGTGGGCATCGACTGCGAGGAAAGCCGGTTGGAGTTCCGTGACGCCAAGTGCGGCAGCTGACCATGCGTTCAAGCGCTGACAGCTACAAATCAAGGTGCAGGGATGTTCGGCCCAGTAGCCAAGGAGACAGCAATGAAGAGCGACCCTGAGATTTGGTGTCCCGCCTGCGGAGAGCGCCCACAGCCCGAAGACCGG
This sequence comes from uncultured Ramlibacter sp., assembly GCA_964519795.1. GTDB lineage: Bacteria > Pseudomonadota > Gammaproteobacteria > Burkholderiales > Burkholderiaceae_C > JACMQX01. Next base: position 24,356 of record CAZFKW010000012.1, read on the forward strand.
TGGGAATGCATGCCTAATTGCGGCACGTTGTGGAACACGTTTTGGACTGGAGGCGTATGCCCGGGCTGCGGTCATCACTGGAAGGACACAGAGTGCCTGGCGTGCGGCGTCACTTCACCGCATGCAGCTTGGTATCACTATCCTG
>CAZFKW010000013.1:0-1763 GCA_964519795.1 uncultured Ramlibacter sp.
TGCCGCCAGCGTTCAATCTGAGCCAGGATCAAACTCTTCAGTTCGATCTTGATTTTTTCGCTCTTTCGAGCAACTCATAAAAACGGAATTGAAGTGAACTTCACTTCTATTCTCATGAGCGTTTGTAGGTCAGTTAAGACCTAGTTCCGAAGAACTTGGCAATCGCCTTCAAACGCCCACGCTTATCGGCTGTATATTTTTAATGAACCTGCTTGGCTTGACTTTGCGTCTTGCTTTGCTTGCTTAGCTGCGATCAGCTGAGCCTTGAATTATGACACGTTTTTTTAAGACCTGTCAAATTTGAGGGTTACTACCGATTGTGATTTTCGTTTGCTTTGCAGCTCGTTTATCACTCTTGGCAGAGCCTTGAATTCTATACCGGTTTTTTACTTCCAGTCAACTCGTAGCGCCTCTTTTTTTCTGCCTATCAGCTGCTTTCGCAACCGCCTGTTCGTTTTCAGCAGAGCCTCGAATTCTATACCGGAAATTTCATACCGGTCAAATAATTCAAAACTTTTTCTCCGTCTGCCTGGCTTTATTAGAAGCCCGCATCTTGCAACGCGTTTTTCAGCAGAGCCTGTGACTATAGCACGTCATTTTCGGCGCGGCCAGAAAACAGATCTCTCGTTTCTTCAGTGCCACCTCAATGACCCTTGTAGCACCGGCGTCCGCCACTGCAAGGGTCGACCTCACAGGAACTCACGGAAGTGGCCGGCACAGGGATAATCCATACCCACATGGCACTCATAACTCTCCTCAACGCGCAACTGGCCTTTGGCCACGTTGCACTTCTCGACAATACCGACTTCTCCCTTGAAACTTCTGAGCGAGTAGGCCTGATCGGCCGCAATGGCGCCGGCAAGTCATCAATGCTCAAAATCATTGGCGGCATGGAGAAGCCCGATGACGGCACACTTCAGCTCCAGCAGAACCTGCGTATTGCCTATGTGGCGCAGGAGCCCATCCTTGACCCGGACGCCACGATCTTCCAGGCAGCCAGCGCTGGCGTTGCCAACGTTATCGCCCTCATTGACCAGTACACGCACGGGTCGGGTGACCTTGACAAGCTCCAAAGCGCCATTGAGGCGCAGGACGGCTGGAACTGGGAGCAACGGGTTGGTGAAACGCTGCACAGGCTGCATCTAGACCCTGAAGCCGTTGTGAGTACGCTGTCTGGCGGCACAAAGAAGCGCGTCGCGCTTGCCCAGGCCCTGGTGACTCAGCCAGACGTCATGCTGCTGGACGAGCCTACCAACCACCTCGATCTTGATTCCATTGAGTGGCTGGAGGACCTGCTCATGGACTTCAAGGGAAGCGTGGTGACCATTACCCATGACCGGGCCTTCCTTGATCGCGTTGCGACGCGCATTGTGGAGCTTGACCGCGGCAAGCTGCGGTCCTACCCTGGAAATTTCGCGCAGTACCTGATCCAGAAAGAAGAGCAACTGGCTCAAGAGGCGGTCATCAGCGCCAAAGCTGACAAGCTGCTCGCCCAGGAGGAAATCTGGATCCGCAAAGGTGTCGAAGCTCGCCGCACCCGTAGCCAGAGCCGGATTAGCCGGCTGGAGTCGCTGCGCGCGAGCCGTGCGGCGCGGCGTGAAGTCCTGGGCAGCGTAAAGCTTGACGTATCGTCCGGCCTGCCCACCGGCAAGATCGTGGCGGAGCTGACGGATGTGTGCAAGTCTTTCGGACCCGACAAGCTCATTGTGCGGGATTTCACCGCCACCATCCTGCGCGGCGACAAGGTCGGCCTGATCGGCCCC
>CAZFKW010000013.1:1773-15640 GCA_964519795.1 uncultured Ramlibacter sp.
ACGACATTGCTCAAGTTGATCCTGGGCGAACTGCAACCGGACAGCGGCAATGTCAGGCAGGGCGCGAATCTTCAGGTCGCCTATTTCGACCAGATGCGAAATGCGCTGGACCTTGATGCGGCACTTGCCGACTTCATCAGCCCTGGCAGCGAATGGATAGAGATCAACAACCAGCGCAAGCATGTCAAGAGTTACCTGAGCGACTTCCTGTTTTCTCCGGCACGCGCCAACTCTCCGGTTCGCTCCCTGAGCGGCGGCGAGCGCAACCGCCTGCTCCTGGCCCGCCTGTTCGCGCGGCCAGCCAACGTGCTGGTACTGGACGAGCCCACCAATGACCTGGACATTGACACACTTGAGCTGCTGGAAGACCTGCTGCAGAACTACCCTGGCACCGTATTCCTTGTCAGCCACGACCGTACCTTCCTGGACAATGTGGTCACTAGCACCGTTGCCTTTGAAGGCAATGGCCTGTGGCGCGAATATGAAGGTGGTGTGCAGGACTGGCTGGTCCAGTCAAAGCGGACCCAGCAGGCGCGCACGGCGCAAGGTTCGGGCAAGGCAGCATCATCCGCATCCGCACCACTTGCCTCGGTGCCGGCAAAGAAACCTGAAACGGTGCGGAAAAAGCTCAGTTACAAGGAGCAGCGCGAACTGGAGGCGCTCCCTGGCCTGATCCAGCAACTTGAAGATGAGCAGAAGACCCTCCAGGCGCAGCTTGCGGATGGCAGCATGTATGCGAAAGACCCGGTACAAGCAGCGCAACTCGGCGCTCGCAACACCCAGATCGATGATGATCTGATGACTGCGCTTGAACGGTGGGAGACACTGGGCGGTAGCGCCTGAAGACGAGATGTAAGCATTTGTCCGGCAGCAAGTCGGGCCATGCGCTGACACATTTGAGCCCGGCGCCCCGCGTCTCTGGGATAGAGTCAGTACACCTATGCCGCCAAGCCGCCAGACCAGTGCCAGTGCCATCATGTCAGCCACGCGCGGGCTGACCGCCCGATGGTTGACCCTGATATTCGCGCTGTTCTGGCTTGTCGGTTGCGCCAGTCTTCCAGACAATGTGCCGCGACCTGTGACCAGGGCACTGACCTCGCCTGGCGAGACACCTCTGGGCCAGATGGTCCAGGCTCGCCGCTCGGCAGCAGCGGCGCGAAGTGACTCGGGCTTTGCGCTGCTCAGCAGCGTTGAACTTGCATATGGTGCGCGGCTGTCGCTCATAGAGGCCGCACAGAAGACACTGGACCTGCAGTACTACGCGATCCACGCAGACAGCAGCACAGAGAAGATTCTCATGCGACTGCGCGAAGCAGCCAAACGTGGCGTGCGCGTGCGCATCCTGCTTGACGACTTCAACTCGGTCGGCCGCGATGCACAAGTGCTGCGCCTTGGCTTCGAGGAAAACATCGAGATGCGCCTGTTCAATCCACTGCCCGGCTCCCGGCGCTCGGTTGTGGGACGTCTGCTGGGCTCGATCACCGAGATCCCGCTGATCCAGCAGCGCATGCACAACAAGCTTTTCATCGCTGACAACGCTCTCGGCATCACAGGTGGCCGGAACCTGGGCGACTCCTACTTCGGCCAGGCCGGGGTGAGCAATTTCGTGGACCTGGACATCCTTGCAGCCGGGCGCATCGTGACCGACATGTCCGCCAGCTTTGACCGCTACTGGAACAATGATCTCGCCTACCCGTTGCAATCTCTGGTTTCCAGGGAAGATCTGGACGCACTGGCCATGCCTTTGCCAGCGACCTCTGCGTCCGATGGAACAACAGTGATGGCGCCGACCGAACCACCGCCACCCCCTTCCACACCGCTCACCGGAAGTGGCTCGAGCGTCCTGCCTGACGCCACGCCAACTGTCGCTCTCGCCAGAACCGCAATCGACCTTCGTCGCACACCGCTCACCTGGGCGCCGTCGACGCTGATGGTGGACAAGCCCGGCAAGATCGGTCCCGACGACGACGAAGTTGAAGCCCAGGACACGTTGATTGATGGCCTGCTGCAACTCATGGCGCAGACCCGGAAAGAGGCGGTGATCATCACGCCGTACTTTGTTCCCGGCCAGGCCATGATGAAAGTCTTCGCCGAAATGCGCGCTCGCGACGTCAGGATCAGGGTGCTAACCAACTCCCTTGCCTCGAACGATGCGCCCGCGGCCCATGCCGGCTATGCGCGGTACCGCCACAACCTGCTCGCAATGGGGGTGGAAATCCACGAATTGCGCAGCGAAAACTCGGGAGAAGTGAACGCGCTGGGTTCATCAGGTTCTTCCGGCTCATTCAGTTCCGGCCCCTCAGGCGCAGCCTCAAGTTCGCGTGCCAGCCTGCACGCCAAGGCCCTGATCATCGATGGTCGGCTGATCGTCGTTGGCTCCATGAACCTTGATTTGCGGTCCCAGCTGCAGAACACTGAGGTCGCACTCGTCATCCGCAGCAGCTCACTGTCACGTGAAGCTGTCCGGCAGTTCGAGGCGACGCTGCGCAATGACGCCTATCGCGTCGAGCTGGCCGGCGACAAGCTCATCTGGCGCGCCCCGCCGGATTCGCAAGTTGCCGACAGTGCCACCGAGCCCGACTCCACAGTCAAGCTGCGATTGCTGATCCAGCTGATCTCGCCTTTTGCACCCGACGAGCTACTTTGACGGCACCTACATCCGCCTGACGATTTCGCTGTACTTCTTCCAGAACGTGGCGTCTTGCGTCGTCGCAAAGTTGATGCGCATCAGTGTTCCCGGCTTGCGCCGGGCGTGGAACAGCGCACCGGGCGCCAGCAGGTAGCCCTCATCCAGCATCCGTTGTGACAGTGCATCCGTGTCCACGCCCGTGTCAACCCAGCCAAACAGTCCCGCAGGCTCGGCCGCAAAGATGCAACCCGACTGCAAGGCCAGCTTGACGCTGCGGCTGCGCGCGGCGTCAAGCCGGGTACGAATGCGCTCGGCATGCCTGCGCAACTGGCCTTGCTCGATGCACAGCGCCATGGCCTTCTCCAGCAATGCAGGCGTCGTCAGGGTGCCCAGCAACTTGGTGTCAAGCAGCCGCTCGACCAGGCCTGCCGGCGCCGCCAGGTAACCCACCCGCCAGTTGGGCGCGAGGATCTTGGCAAAGCCGCTCACATAGATCGTGCGTTGCAGGCCGTCCAGGGCGCACAGGCGGGTGGCATGCTCGGGCGCGATATGGCTGTAGGTATCGTCCTCCACGATATGGAAGTTGTACTGGTTCGCCAGCTGCAAAACCCGGTGCGCGCTGCCTGGCGGCAGGCAATAGCCGGTAGGATTGTGGAACACGCTGACGCTCACATAGAGCTTGGGCGCATGGGCCTCGCAATAACGCGCCATCACATCCAGGTCCGGGCCATCGGCGCGCCGCGGCACTGGCAGTACCCGCATACCCAGTGCATCGAGCCGGGCAAACTCCACCGCCCAGCCCGGCTCCTCCACCATGACGCAATCACCGGCGCGCAACAGCGTGCGGCTTACGATATCGAGAGCATGGGTGGCACCTACAGTGGTGATGATGTGCCCGGGCGCTGCATGGATACTGAGCGCTGAAAGCTTTTGTGACAGCGCGCGCCGCAAGCCTGTGTCACCCAGCGGCTCCCCGTACTGGAGCGAGAACGCCTGCAAGGCCCTGGTGCCTGCCACTTTGCGGACTGCTGCGGGCATGAAGGTGGATTCCAGCCATTCTTGCGGAAGCACCCCCATTCCTGGCTGAGGCTTGTTGCTGACCTTGTGGAACATGCCGCGTATCAAGGCTGTGGCGTCAATCGGCTTGCGCGCAACGGCACTGCCCGTTGCGATCCGGGTGCCAGTTGCAGTGACGATGTCCTGCCCACTAGCCGCGCCTGCCGTCTGGTCCGCCGACGTCGCCAGGCCCGACGCCATGGCCTCGCGCACGAAAAACCCGCGATTCTTGCGCGCCTCGACCAGCCCCTGCGCCAGCAACTGGTCATACGCCGCGACAACCGTATAGGGGCTGACACCATGCAGCTGCGCACAATGCCGTACCGACGGAAGGCGTGAACCGGGAGCCAGCAGGCGGTTGCGAATCCGTTCGGCAAACCTTGCTCCCAGCTGCTCGGTCAACGAGTGGCTCGGGGTTTTAATGAGGGAGGGCGGCATGTCACGTGTCCTTGTGTGCTGCTGAGTTGACCAATACAGATGAGCAACTGAACCGCCAAAGTGTATTGGTTGTGTACTGGCCCCAAGATTACATTGATCTCACCACGCAGGCAAGTTCCCGCTTGCAGCGCCAAACACCACACAACATGAGTTTCACGGAACTGACCACACTGCTGCTGTTCTGCACCGCGATGAGCTTCTCGCCGGGACCCAATACGACGCTGTCCACGGCATTGGCAGCCAACCATGGCCTGAAACGCGCCATGCGGTTCTGCCTGGCCGTACCTGCGGGGTGGACACTGCTGATGCTGGCTTGCGGCCTTGGCCTGGGCGCGCTGGTCACAGGAATACCTGCGCTGCGCCTGGGCGTCCAGCTCGCGGGTGTTACCTACATGCTGTGGATGGCCTGGAAACTCAGCGGAGCAGGCCAGCTTGCGCAGATCGACCCCGCCCGCCTTGACATCGGCTTCTGGCAGGGCGTGGGACTGCAATTCCTCAACATCAAGGCCTGGATGCTGGCTCTGACCCTGACGGCTGGCTGGGTGGTTAACGCCATGGGGCAACCTTCGCCCAACCCCCTCGAACGCCTCGCGATCATCTCCACAATGATGATTTTCTTTGCATTCACCAGCAATTTCACCTATGCGCTTGTGGGCTCGCTGCTGCGCACATGGCTGGCGCAAGGCGCTCGACTGCTTTGGTTCAACCGCGCGCTCGCAGCCGTGCTGGCTGCCACCGCCCTGTGGATGCTGACCGTATGAAGCCGGCGGAGATCAAGGGCCTCTGGCTCGGCGTATTGGGGGTCATGATCTTCGCGCTCACGCTTCCGATGACGCGACTGGCGGCGGGCACGCCGGAGGAGCCACAAATGTCCGGCCTGTTCATCGCGCTGGGCCGCGCGTTGGTGGCTGCCATACTTTCGGCCGCTTTCCTGGTGGCTACCCGTGCGCCATGGCCCAGGCGCGAGGATTGGGTACCGCTGGCCATCACCTCGGGCGGCGTGGTGTTCGGCTTCCCGCTGCTCACTTCGGTTGCCATGCGCTATGTGGAGGCGGTACACGCCAGCGTCATTGTGGGCGTGCTGCCGCTGGCAACCGCAGCCGTGGGCGCCCTGCTGCACCGTCAGCGACCTTCCGCCGGGTTCTGGACCTGCGCTGCGCTTGGCAGCGCGCTGGTTGTCGCATTCGCCACGTTGCGCTCCGGCAGCGCAGGCCTGTCCATCCACCCGGCCGACGCACTGCTGCTGGGCGCCATGGTCTGTGCGGCCGTGGGGTACGGCTATGGTGCCCGGCTTTCACAACGTATGCGGGCAGAACATGTGATCTGCTGGGCGCTGGTCATGGCCCTGCCATTCACCTTGCCCGGTGCCCTCCTTACCTGGCCGCAGGCAGCACTGTCTTCCGGCGCCTGGTGGGCATTCGCCTATGTCGCGGTATTCTCGATGTGGCTGGGATTCTTCGCCTGGTACCGTGCGCTCGCCATTGGTGGCACAGTACGGGTGAGCCAGATTCAACTGATCCAGCCCTTTGCGTCCATGCTGTTCGCCGTGCCGCTGCTCGGTGAATCGCTTGACGCGGTCACGGCCTGCTTCGCGCTGGCTGTGTTCGCAACCGTGTTCATTGGCAAGAAAATGCCGGTTGGCAACCCCCTGGCCGCTGCGGCCCGACAAGTTTGAGACAGGAGCAAAACGACATGACGACTTCCCCGCGCACCCCCTGGGTTCTCGCACAGCGCGCCCACAAGATGAATCCCTCCGTGCTCCGCGAGATCCTCAAGGTCACGGAACGTCCCGGAATCATCAGCTTCGCAGGGGGCCTGCCGTCGCCCCGGACCTTCCCGGTCACCGAGTTTGCCGTCGCCTGCGACAAGGTCCTGCGCGATGACGCCCACGCGGCGCTCCAGTACGCCGCCAGTGAGGGCTTCGCGGCCCTGCGCGAAATGGTCGCCGCCAGCCTGCCATGGAAAGTCGATCCTGCGCAGGTCCTCATCACCACCGGCTCGCAGCAGGGACTGGATCTCGTTGCCAAGGTCCTGATCGACGCAGGCAGCCGAATCCTCGTGGAGACGCCCACCTACCTCGGCGCGCTGCAGGCGTTCTCGCCAATGGAGCCGGATGTCGTGAGTGTGGCCAGCGACGCAGAAGGCGTGGATGTGGAAGACCTCAAGCGGAAGGCTGCAGGCGCTCGCTTCCTGTACATCCTGCCGAACTTCCAGAACCCGACGGGCCGCACAATCAGCGAAGCCCGCCGCGCTGCAATCAGTGCCGCAGCCATGGAACTCGGCCTGCCCATCATTGAAGACAATCCCTACGGTGACCTGTGGTTCGACGCGCCGCCGCCGCCCCCGCTCACCGCCCGCAACCCCGAGGGCTGCATCTACCTGGGATCGTTTTCCAAAGTGCTGGCCCCCGGCCTGCGCCTGGGCTTCGTCGTCGCACCGCAGGCCATCTATCCAAAACTGCTGCAGGCCAAACAGGCGGCCGACCTGCACAGCCCCGGGTTCAACCAGCGCATGGTGGCCGAAGTGATGAAAGACGGCTTCCTGGACCGCCATGTGCCGACCATCCGCGCGCTCTACAAATCGCAGCGCGACTCGATGCTGGCCGCCATGGCGCGCGAAATGCCGGAGGGTGTGGAATGGAACAAGCCCGACGGCGGCATGTTCCTCTGGGCGCGCCTGCCGGAAGGCGTGGACACCGTCAAGCTGTTGCCGCTGGCGGTGGACAAAGGCGTGGCCTTCGTTCCGGGCGCGGCCTTCTACGCAAGCAATGGCGACCCGCGCACGCTGCGGCTGTCGTTCGTCACGGCAAGCGCCGACCAGATCAACACCGGCATGGCTGCACTGGCAGCGGCCATCGACGAGTACCAGCAGGCGCAGCAGCCCTTGCCCACTGCGGTGGAGGCCTGAGCCCATGCTGCATCTCTGGGGGCGCATGAGTTCTATCAATGTGCGCAAGGTCGTATGGGCCGCGCAGGAGCTAGGCCTTGAGTTCCAGCGCACGGAAGCCGGCGGACGGTTCGGCCTGGTCAAGACGCCGGAGTTCATGGCGCTCAACCCGAACTCACTCGTACCCCTGATGGAAGATGACGGCTTCACGCTGTGGGAGTCCAATGTCATCGTGCGCTACCTCTGCGCCAGACACTCCATGGGCAACCTGTACCCCGGCTCGCTGAACGGGCGCTTCGACGCCGAACGCTGGATGGACTGGCAACAGACAACGCTGAACCCTGCGGGCCGTGAAGCCTTCATCCAGCTCGTTCGCAAGCCTGGCGGACAGGCCGACATGGACAAGGTAGGTGAATCCGTGGCCGCCACTGAACCCCTGCTGGACTTGCTCGACAGCCATCTGGCAAGCCGCAGCTTCATGCTGGGCGAGCAGTTCACCATGGCCGACATCCCCATCGCCTGTGAAATCCACCGCTGGTACGGCCTGCCACGCGAGCGGGCGCAGCGCACTCATCTGGACCGCTGGTACCAGCAGATGCTGGCACGGCCTACCTCCAGCGGCGTTCTCGACCTGATCCTCTCGTGAACCCTCACCCGCACGACCCCATGAAACAACGCGCCTTCAAACAAGTCGATGTCTTCACAGCGACACCCTACCGGGGCAATCCGCTGGCCGTGGTGCTGGACGGCAGCGGCCTGTCCACGGACGAGATGCAGCACTTCACCAACTGGACCAACCTGTCGGAAGCCACATTCCTGCTGCCGCCCACGCAGCCAGGTGCGGACTACAAGGTGCGCATCTTCTGCCCGGGCCGCGAACTGCTGTTTGCCGGGCACCCGACGCTGGGCTCCTGCCACGCCTGGCTGCAGGCCGGCGGGAGGCCGCAGGGGGACCATGTGATACAGGAGTGCGGCATAGGCCTGGTCAGGCTGCGCCGCCAGACATCGGGCCAGGGCGAGCGCCTGGCCTTCGCCGCGCCGCCCCTGCGCAAAAGCGGACCACTCCAGGAAGACGATGTCGCCCTGATCGCGCGTGGCCTGGGCATTGCCCGCGCCGACATCATCCACCACGCCTGGTGCGACAACGGCCCCAACTGGCGCGGCGTCATGCTGGCATCGGCTGAACAGGTGCTCGCGCTCAAGCCCGACGCCACGATTCTCGCCGGGCTGGATGTCGGCGTCGTCGGCCCGCGCGGCAAGGTCGGTGTGCTGGGTGCCCGGCAGGCGGGCGATGAATGCGCCTTCGAAGTCCGCGCCTTCTTCCCGGGCAACAACGGCATGTGTGAAGACCCTGTGACAGGGAGCCTCAACGCAGCGCTCGCGCAATGGCTCATCGGCGCAGGGCTGGCTCCTTCGAAGTACATTGCAGCGCAGGGCACGGCCCTGGCGCGAGCCGGCCGCGTCCATGTGGAACAGGACGGTGCCGACATCTGGGTCGGTGGCGACTCCGTCACCTGCATTGACGGCAGCGTCACGCTTTAGGAGGCCTCCACAAATATGGAAACCCGCGTCGATCACCTCGTTGTCGTGGCTGACACCCTGGACGCAGGCGTGGCCTGGTGCGAGGCAACGCTGGGCATCACACCCGGCCCGGGCGGCGAGCATCCGCTCATGGGCACGCACAACCGGTTGTTCCGCGTTGCCACGGTGAACTACCCGCGCGCTTATTTCGAGATCATCGCGATCAACCCTGCAAAGCCGCAACCCGTGCAGGCCCGCATCGGCCGCTGGTTTGACATGGACGATGCCGCGCTGCAGGCCCGCGTCCGCGCGGACGGTCCGCATCTGGCGCATTTCGTGGCCAATGTGCCGGACATCGCTGCGGCCCTGGCCGCGCTTGCCGCCCAGGGCATCGACCGCGGAACACCGCTGAAAGCCTCACGCATGACAACACGCGGCATGCTGAACTGGCAAATCTCCGTACGCGACGATGGCCGCAGGCTGTTCGACGGAACCTTGCCGACACTGATCGAATGGGGCGAGGCCCACCCCATCGCCGACCTGCCGGAGTCCGGCGTAACACTGCAATCGCTGTGCGTTTCCCACCCGCAGGACGCAGAGTTGCGCGCAGCCCACGAAGCCATCGGCATGAAAGGCGTGGCAGTCAAGCCTGGCGCACCCAGTATCGTGGCCCGGCTCAACACGCCCCGCGGCCCGGTCATCCTTGAATCGAAAGGACTCTGATGCTCAGCCCGCAGGAACTCGCCTGGTTTGCGCTTGCCGCCCTCGTCATGGTGCTCACACCCGGCCCCAACATGGTCTACTGCATCTCGCGCACGCTGGTGCAGGGGCGCGCTGCGGGCTTGACGTCGCTGGCCGGCGTGTTGCTGGGCTTCGTCGTGCACCTCATGGCCGCCACGCTGGGGCTCACCGCACTCCTGCTTGCCGTCCCGCTGGCCTTTGACGTGATCAAGCTGGCAGGCGCTGCCTACCTGCTGTGGCTGGCCTGGCAAGCCGTCAAACCCGGCGGCGTTGCACCTTTTGAAGCGCGTGCGCTGCCCGTGGACTCGCGCGGCACCCTGTTCCGCATGGGCTTCATCACCAACCTGCTCAACCCCAAGGTGGCGATGTTCTACCTCTCGTTCTTCCCGCAGTTCCTGCACCCCGAGCGCGGCGACATCCTGCTGCAGAGCCTGGCGCTGGGCGCCATCCAGATCACTGTGAGCGGCACCGTCAACGCGCTGCTCATCGCCGGCGCGGGCAGCATCACGGCCTTCCTGTCGCAAAGCGCAGGCTGGCTGCGCGCCCAGCGCTATGTCATGGGCGCCGTGCTGGCGGCACTGGCGCTGCGGGTCGCATACACCGAGCGCAACTGAAGCCCACTGTCCGGTGGGCGACCGCGCGTCGCCCGTGCGACTTCCTCCTGCACGGTGCGTGCACCAGAATCCCTCCATGGGAACCCTCTACCTCGTACGTCACGGGCAAGCCTCGTTCGGCGCAGACGACTATGACATGCTCAGCGAACTCGGCCACAAGCAGAGCCTGCGCCTGGGCGAATACTTCGCGCACAAGGGCCTTGTGTTTGACGCCGTGCTGTGCGGCACGCTGCGCCGCCACACCGAAACCTGGGCGGGAATCGCCAAGGGCATGGAATCGGTGGTGCAACCACTGGGCTGGCCTGGCCTGAACGAATACGACAGCGCAGCCGTCATCGGCGCGATCCACCCGCACAAGCTTGAGAAGCCGACTTCACCCGAGATGTACCGCCACCACTTCCGCCTGCTGCGCGACGGTCTGGCGCAGTGGATGGCCGGCGTGGTGAGCCCCGCAGGCATGGGTTCGTACAACGAGTTCGTGCAGGGCGTGACCACGGCGCTGGACCATGTTCGCGCCAACCACCATGGCAAGAACGTGCTCATCGTCTCCAGCGGAGGGCCTATCTCCACCGCAGTCGGCCATGTACTGGGCACCAGCGCGGAAACCACCATCGAGCTGAACCTGCGCATCCGCAACAGCTCGGTCACGGAGTTCGCCTTCACGCCCAAGCGGCACATGCTGGTGACCTACAACACGCTGCCGCACCTGGACCATGCCGACTACAGGGACTGGACGACTTACGCCTGAGACGGCGCCTGATCGCGCTCTTCCGGAAAGGTCATCCTGTAGCAGCTGGTGAAGCCTTCGGGCGGTTCGGCCGACCCGAACCCGGCACCATGGATCGCAGCAATTTTCCCGACCACGCGATGCCCGAGACCCAGGCCCAGACCTGGCCCTCCGCCCCGCGCATGGCCCGTGCCGCCGCCCACGCCCCGCGCCGACAGCGGCGAGCTGTCGCACACCTGGACCCAGCGCGCATCCGGATCCAGCTGAACCTCCACCCTCGTACCGCTGGGCGTATGGGTCAGTGCGTTCTCCAACAGGTTGCGCAGCGCGAGGCCCAGCAATACGGCATGACCCGTGACTGTGAGGCGCCCCGGGCTTGCAAGCGCCAGATCGTGCCCGCTTTCATGGGCAGCCTGCCCGAACTCACCCACCACGGCTTGTGCCAGCTCAGACAGGTCAAGCGGCCGGGCTGCTTCTGCCAGCGCGGTGCGGCTGGCACGCGCCATCGACAGAAGGTCGGACAGCACCTGCCCTGCCCGCAATACGTCGTGCTGCATTTGAGCGAGCGCCTGCTCCCGTTGCGGGCCTGGTGGCGCTTCACGCAATGCACGGACCTGCAACGTCAGTGATGCCAGCGGCGTGCGCAGTTCGTGCGCGAGCTCGCTTGCCAGCTCCCGTTCGCGCGACATGGCAGCCTGGTAGCGCGCGGCCAGCGTATTGATGGATTCGACAACCGCGCGAAACTCCACCTGCGGATGGGCAGCTCCCAGCGGCGCAGGGTGGTGGATATCCAGCGCATGAACGTCACTTGACAGCGCATGCAGCGGTCGCAATCCGCGCCGGATGGCCAGACCCAGCACAAGCGCAATCACCGGGAAGGCTCAACAAAACCATGACCTTGCGCTGGTGCGCCGGGCCGTCCCACCGCGAGAAGCTACGCCAGGCGGCAGGGGGCTGGCCCAACAGCACCGTTGCAAACCCCTCTTCGTTGCTGAATGCCGGCTGCGGCGCCTGCCCGGTCTGTGTCACCACGGCCCCGGAAGCATTCCATACATAGACGCTCAGTGATTGCTGATAGTCGTGATTCCTGAGGTCGGACTGGCCCGCCAACGCAGCGAGGCTTGGCCGCGGCGAAAAGCGCCAGTCGCCAGACGACAGCACGAGCGAGGCAACGCTGGCCAGGTGACCATCCGTCAACTCATCGGACTCATGCATGCCCGTGCGGTAGCCGATGAGCACAAAACTGCCCCATACGAGCAGCAGCGCGCCCAGCGTCCAGGCCAGGAGATGGCGTGTGAGCGACGGCCGGATCATCACGCCTCCTCGGGAACGAAGTAACCCACGCCGCGCAGCGTGCGCACAACATCACTGCCAAGCTTCCTGCGCAGGTGATGAACATGCACTTCAATCGCATTGCTGTCGAGTACGCTGTCGAAGTTGTAGAGCGCGGCCTCGATCTGCTGGCGCGAAAGCACACGCGGCCTCGCTTCCACCAGCGCCAGCAGCACGCCGAACTCCCGGGCGGTCAGGTCCACGGGAGCGCCAGACTTCATCACGGTACGCGCAGCTGGATCAATGATGAGGTCGCCTCTTTCCAGGACTGGATGAGCCCGTCCCATCGAGCGCCGATGCAACGCACGGATACGCGCGGCAAGCTCGTCCGGGTCAAAAGGCTTGGTGACATAGTCGTCCGCCCCCATGTCCAGCCCGGCAATGCGCGAGGCCACCTGGTCGCGGGCCGTCATGATCAGGACCGGTGTATCCCGCCGGGGCAGGCCCGTGCCCGCCGAGGCACGCAGGTGTCCGAGCACTTGGGCGCCATCGCCATCAGCCAGGCCCAGATCCAGCAGCACCAGATCGAAGGGCTCCGCGCGCAGGGCCGCCAACGCGCCGGCAACGCCATCGGCCACATCCACTGCCCAGCCCAGTTGGTGCAGGTAGGCCTTCAGGCCGCAGGCGATGCCTTCGTCGTCTTCCACAACCAGTATGCGCATGGCTGCATTGTGAGGCGTTTCCTTTAAGGATGGCTTAAGGACAACAACCCAATCTCGCGCCATGCGCAACACTTCTTCACTTGCAACGGGCAACCGGCCCGGACTGGTCGCGGCCGCACTGGCGCTCGGACTCACGGCCTGGGACGCGACCGGCCTCGACCTGTGGCTTGCACGCCTGTCCGGGGGCTCTGCGGGCTTTCCGCTGCGCAACGACTGGTTCCTCTACCATGTGCTGCACGAAGGCGGCCGGTACGCCTCATGGTTCATCGTCCTCGGCCTGTGCCTTGCCGTCTGGTGGCCCGTCGGCTTTTTCAAGCGCCTGGACACCCGCGAGCGGCTCCAGCTCGCCACGACCACCCTCCTGGCATTGCTGGCCGTCAGCGCGCTGAAGTCATCCACGCGCATCAGCTGCCCCTGGGACCTGGCAGAGTTTGGCGGCGTAGCCCGCTATGCCTCCCACTGGACGCAAATCCTGCAGCCTGACGGTGGCGGCGGACGCTGCTTTCCTGCAGGGCATGCGTCTGCGGGCTTTGCATTCGTGGGAGGCTGGTTCGTGTTCCGCCGCAAGTCCCCGCAGATCGCCTGGGCCTGGTTGGGCACAGCCCTGACAGCAGGTTTCGCCTTCGGCATAGCGCAGCAGTTACGTGGTGCCCACTTCATGAGCCATACGCTCTGGACGGCCTGGCTATGCTGGGCGGTCGCCTGGGCTGCCGATCTTTTGTGGCAGCCATCCACCGCCAGGACCGACAGCGTCACCTCTGCGGCAGCCCATGGGGACGCATCATGAAGCTCGCCCGGCTCCGCCCCTGTTGGCGCAATCCCGCATCGCTGGCTGCCGCCGTCAGCCTGTGGCTCGCCACCGTGGCCAACCTGCCGCTGTGGAACGAACTTGGCCGGCTGGACATGCTCGGCACCCTGGCCGGCATCGGCTTTGCAACGGCCTTGGCCAGCATGATCCTGGCGGCATTGCTGGTCCTTCTCAGCCTGCTGGCGTGGCGGTGGACGCTCAAGCCGGCGCTGGTAGTTCTGCTCCTGTCGTCCGCGTTTGGTGCCTATTTCATGGCGAGCTATCACGTGGTCATCGATGCGAGCATGCTGATCAATGTCATGCAGACCGATGCGCATGAAGCATCTGCATTGCTCAGCCCGCGGCTGGTGTTGGCCGTGCTCGGGCTGGGCGTCCTGCCCGCCATTGTCGTCTGGCGCTTCCCGGTGGACTACGGCCGCTGGCCGCGCCGCGCCGCGCAGAACCTGCTGCTGT
>CAZFKW010000013.1:15650-24494 GCA_964519795.1 uncultured Ramlibacter sp.
CCTGAGCGCCATCGCGCTGCTGCTGGCAGTGGCGATGGCGACCTTCCAGCCGCTGTCGTCAACCATGCGCAATCACAAGCAGGTGCGCTACCTCATCAACCCGCTCAACAGCGTGTACGCAGCGGGCTGGATCGCCACCAGCCCGTTGCGCCGCGACGAATCCTTCATTGAGCCTGTAGGGCAGGACGCCCGCGCCGCCACCGTCTCACCGGGCAAACTTCCTCCCTTGCTGGTGCTGGTGCTCGGGGAAACCGGGCGCAGCGGAAACTTCGGGCTCAACGGCTATGCGCGGGACACCACACCGGAGCTGGCACGCGAGAACGTAACCAGCTTGCGCAACGCCTGGTCCTGCGGCACCAGCACTGCCGCATCCGTGCCATGCATGTTCTCGCACCTGGGCAAGGAAGACTTTGAGGCGCGCAAGCACAACTACGAAGGCCTGCTGGACGTCGTACAGCGCGCCGGCATGGCCGTACTTTGGCTGGACAACCAGTCCGGCTGCAAGGGAACCTGCGAGCGGGTTCCCCATGCCGATACCGCCCGGCTGCAGCACCCCCGGTTGTGTCCCGGCGACGTCTGCCAGGACGGCATCCTGCTGGAGGGTCTGGACGAGCGCATCGCCGCCCTTGCGCCCGAGCGCCGGGCCAGGGGAGTGCTCGTCGTCATGCACCAGATGGGCAGCCACGGCCCGGCCTACTACCTGCGCTCGCCCCAGGCCTACAAGAGGTTTCAGCCCGAATGCACCAGCAACAACCTGCAGGACTGCAGCCGCGAGAGCCTGGTCAACGCGTATGACAACTCGATCGCCTATACCGATCATTTTCTGGCCTCCACAATCAACTGGCTGAATGACCACCAGGCCGGCTACGACACCGCCATGGTCTATGTGGCCGACCATGGCGAATCACTGGGGGAGAACAACCTCTACCTCCACGGCCTGCCCTATGCCATCGCGCCTGACGTGCAAAAGCGCGTGCCGTGGATCACCTGGCTGTCGCGCGGCTACGAGCAGCGTGCCGCCATCACCACAGAATGCCTCAAGGGCACGCGGGATGCACACGTCACGCACGACAGCTACTTCCACTCCGTGCTCGGCCTGCTGGGTATCCAGACCCGCCTGTACAACCGCAAGCTGGATGTCTACGCCCCGTGCGCCAGTCTGTGAGATCAATACGTCTTGTACGGCAGGAACTTTCCGGACAGCACCACGTTGACGCGGTCGCCTTTGGGGCTCGCCTCGCGGACGATGTCCATGCTGAAATCAATGGCGCTCATGATGCCGTCACCGAACTCTTCATGGATCAGTTCCTTGATGGTTGTGCCATAGACGCTGACGATCTCGTACCAGCGGTAGATCAGCGGATCCGTCGGCACGGGCGAGGGCAGCGAGCCCTTGTACGGCACGACCTGCAGCCACTTCTGCTCTTCAGCGTTCAGGCCGAATATCTTGCCAATGATCTTCGCCTGCGCGGGCGTGGCCGTCATCTGGCCCACGCACAGGGCGGTTGTCCACTCCTTGCTCTGGCCGACCTTCTTGGCGACCGACTCCCAGGTGATGCCCTTGCTCACCTTGGACGTGATGATTTTTGGCTCTAGTGAAATTCAAGTGGGTTGCCCGGCATGAGGGTTGATGGCATGGAAGTCGAGGTTTCCGGCGATCAGGAAGATGACAGTCCTGATGGTGGAGAAACGGGCAAAGCCACGGGCACGGCGCTTGGCGGCCTGAAACAGCCCGTTGAGAGCTTCCAGAAACCCGTTGGTCTGCCGGGTCTGAGCCCAGGCGACGATGCCCTCCAGATGAGAGCGGATCATCCTGGCGACCTCCTTCATCGGTTCGACCTTGGAGCGCATCACGCAAGTGCACCAGTGCTGCAGCATGGCGCGCATGACGTTGATCTGTTTGCGCTGCAGGATGTCACGCAACTGCTCCTTGTAGACCCAGGCGCGAGCCGTGCGCTTGATGCTCAACTGGGCGATCAATGCATTCAGATCAGCTGCGGCCTGAGGCTTGAGCCGGGCCGCGTCCTTGAGCAACGTCCAACGCATGCCTTTGAGGGACTTGTCGGTGCGCTGCTCGATCCTTCGCATCTTGTCCACAGCAGTGCTGGCGTGGCCGATGACGTGAAACTTGTCAAAGGTGATGCGGGCGTTGGGCAAATGCTCGGTAACGCCCGAGATGAAGGCTGGCGACATGTCGATGCTGGCCGAGGCAATGCTGCCGGCAGGGCAGCCATGCTCGTGCAGATACTCAGCCAGCTGTTTGACGGTGTCGCCGTCGCGCCCTTGGGCAACGAACAGCACCCGTCTGGCATCGGCGTCAGCGGCCAGGGTCACGTAGCTGTGCCCCCTGGCGCGAGAGGTCTCGTCAATGGCCAGCGCCGTGACAGCCGAGTAGTCGGCCAGGCCGCAGGCCATCTCCACGTACTTGTGACACACCGCCAGCACCCGGTAGGGCGACTCGCCCACAATACGCGCCACAGCGGCAAAGGGCATCTGGCGCGCCAGCATCAGGATGAAGGCCTCAAACAGCAAGGTGAAGCCGTTAAGCCGTCCGGCAAAGTCAGGCTCCACCAGCCGTACCGAGCCGTTGGGCAGCTTCACGCGCGGCGTGCGCACTTGCAGGTGGCACTCATGCTGGAAGAAGTTCAGGTGCCGGTAGCTCTTGGCCACGGTGTCGTGAACAGGATGCGCTCCCTCGTGGCCCGAGACAGCAAAGCGGCTCCCTGGCTTGAAGTCGATCAGCACGGTCAATGTCTTGGCTACCTCGTCAAACTCCACCGACGCCACTGTCCACGGATCGGCAATTCCCAGGGCGGCTTCAAACAACTTGGCAGTCATGAATTCACTCGTCATGGTTGATCAATATGGCTTTAGCTTACCCACTCAGATTTCAACAGAGGCTAAACGTTGCTCGCCATCATGGCGTAGTGAAACGTCCTGGATGCGGTAGCCAGATGGTCCTTCGGGTGCGTGTGCATGCTCGAATAGCCTGTGCGGTGGAATCCGGGCTCCGCATCATTGGTATCGTCACCTTCCCGTACTGTCCACGACTGGAAGTCACAAGACCTGTACTGCAGGTATTCGCCGGGTTCAAGCTTGTGCCTGCCTTTCGGGGCAGCTGCGGCAACCTCAACGCTGACCGGATCCTTCGTTGAGGCACACCCGGAAAGTGCCAACACTGCAAGAGCCACCAAAGCTGCCATCCACTGGCGCGCAATGTCACGCCCGTCGCCGGGCTGTATCCATTCCCCGAACATCTTGCGGAACGTGATGTTGCCCGCGCCGCTGATCTGGTCGCGGACGTATTCGGCGAAGGAGAGGTGGCAGGCCATTGCAGTTCTCCATGAACAGGCATTCAGTCCGGCGCGCCCATGCGCCGCTCCCGGCTTTATACCTGTTCCGGCCGCCCGCCTTCCGCCAGCGCTGGAGCCTCCACAGCCGCAGGCCAGTCCACGCCTGCCGGCGAGTCCGGCGCAGGAAGATCCCTGCACTCCAGCCAAAAGCTGCCCATCCAGGGGAACTGCATGATCCGGGAGGATGGACGGTTTTGAGTGCCGGGCTATCATGCTTTTCATGGAGCGCATCAACTCGACGTACCACACGCTGGCCGACCTGGGCCGGGCGGCCGTCATGTGGGTGATCGGATGGGGGCGAATCATTCACCTGGGCGCCATGATCATGGTCCTGGCCCTGTCGCCGTCGAGCTACTCAAGCAGCAGCCGGCGGGTATTGGCGCATCACATCTACACCAATACAGCACCCATCCTTGCCGGCTTCACGCTGCTTTGCGCCCTGGTCAGCGTGGTGCTTACCCGGATCGTGCTGGTCACCGCACTCAGCTATGGGGTGTCCCAGTACGCGCTGCAGCTGGTCATCCGCGTGCTG
Organism: uncultured Ramlibacter sp.; assembly: GCA_964519795.1. GTDB lineage: Bacteria > Pseudomonadota > Gammaproteobacteria > Burkholderiales > Burkholderiaceae_C > JACMQX01. The sequence goes on from CAZFKW010000013.1 coordinate 19,536, forward strand.
GTGCTGGAGCTGATTCCTCTGACGGCCGCACTCTTCGTGGCGCTGCGCTGCACCATTCCCGGCGGTGCGGATGTGTCGCGCATGCGCAGGCACGGAGAACTGGAGGCCCTGCGCGCGCGAGGCATAGACCCGGTCAGGCAGGAGGTGCTGCCGCGCGTGGTGGCCGGCGTCTTCTCGTCAATCACGCTGGCGGCGCTGAGCTGCGTGGTGGCCCTGGTCACGGTGTATGTGGCGGTCTATGGCTTTACCGTGACAGGCCTCGCCGTCTATACCCGCCTGTTCGGCCAGATCTTCACCCCTGTGGTGACGCTGATCTTCATGCTCAAGTGCCTGTTTTTCAGCCTGGCGGTGGCGCTGATTCCGATGGCCTCGGGCGTGTACGACATCATCACTGCGCCATCGCGCACGGCCGCCGAGATGCGCGGCCTGGTCCGCATGTTTGCCGTGCTGCTGATGCTGGAGGTCGCCTCCCTTGTCGGCAACTACTATTGAGTCCTGGACGATACAACCATGAGCAACACCAACCCACTGCCTCCAGAGCTGGAGCCCGCGGCGCCCGGCGGGACGCCCCCCACGCCGCCGCCCATCAGGAATCTTGAGCTCAAGGCCGCGATGCTGCTTGTCTTCATGGCGCTGCTGGTTCTCGGCTCGGTCACCTACGTACTTTATGCGCGCGGCGCATTTGAGGTAACGCAGGAGCTGATTCTGGTCTCGGACGACTCGGAAGGCGTGGTAGTGGGCATGGACCTCACCTTCTCGGGCTTTCCCATCGGCCGTGTGCGCGCCATCGAGCTGGCCGACGACGGCAACGCGCGCATCATCATCCAGGTCCCGAAAAAAGATGCGCACTGGCTGCGCAAGTCCAGCGTGTTCACCATGGTGCGCAGCATAGTCGGCGGCACGAATATCCGGGCCTACACCGGCATGCTGAGCGACGACCTGCTGGAAGACGGTGCGGTGAGGCAAGTGCTCAAGGGCGATGCCAGCGCAGAGATCCCCAAGATCATGGCATCGGCCAGGGATCTGCTGGAGAACCTGGGCAACATCACCAGCCAGGAGGCGCCCCTTGGCAAGACGCTGGCCAACGTGCAGGCCCTGACCGAAAAGCTCAATGGCCCGGGCGGCGTGGCCGGCGTCATGCTCGGCAATGATGCGGACCGCAAGAAACTCATGGACGCACTGGACCGCACCAACACCCTGCTGGCCCGGCTGGACGGTGTCGCCGCCAAGGCCGACGGGCTGGCGGTCAAGGCGGATGCGCTGGCCGTCAAGACCGATGCCCAGGTCTTCGGCCCCGGGGGCGTGCTGCCCGAAACACGCGCCGCCGTGGTGCAGATCAACGCCATCCTGGGCGAAACACGCGCCAGCCTCAAGAAGGTGGACGCACTGCTGGTGGACGCCCAGGCCATCAGCGCCAATGCGCGCGTGGCGACGGATGACCTGGGCTCGCTGCGCGCCGAGGTGGAGACGAATCTTCGCAAGGTCGAGAGCCTGGTCAACGACATCAACCGGCGCTGGCCCTTCGCGCGGGATACGGAGATCAAGCTGCCATGAAACCCGCCGCCCGATCCTTGACTGCCGGCTCCCTGGCCATGTCACTCCTGACCCTGCTGGCCGCCTGCTCGAACAAGCCTCCCGTGCCGGACTGGCAGATAAATGCACAAAGCTCGATGGAGCGGTCCGTCGCCGCTTACCTGTCGGGGAACGCGCGCGTTGATGCGCTGGAGTTTGAGCGCGCGCGCAGCGAGATTTCCCGCACCGGGCGGCCGGACCTGCTGGCAAGGGCCGAACTGCTGCGCTGTGCCGGGCGGCTGGCCAGCCTCGTCGTCGAGCCATGTCCGGGGTTTGAGGTGCTGAGGCGGGATGCAGCGGCGGCCGAGCTGGCCTACGCGGACTACCTGGAGGGCAAGCTCCAGCCCGGAAGTGTGGCTTTGCTGCCCGAGGCGCAACGGGCCGTCGCCGCGGCAGGGGCAGGAACACCAGGCGGAACTGCCGGCGCCACGGCACTAGCCGGGATCACGGACCCGCTGTCCCGGCTGGTGGCCGCCGGCGTGCTTTTCCGCACGGGCCGGGCGACACCGGCAACCATATCCACGGCCGTTGAGACTGCGTCGGCACAAGGCTGGCGGCGGCCACTGCTGGCCTGGCTGATGGTGCAGGCACAGCGCGCCGAACAGGCAGGCGCCGTGGATGAGGCGGCCAGGATCAGGCGGCGGATCGAAGTGGTGGGAGGGACGCCTGCCAGGCCCTGATCGCGGTCAGCCTGCCTTCTGCTCGAACCCGCGCCGGAAGACACGGCGCTTGCGGCCCTCAGGAGAGAGCAGTTCCTGCTCACTGCGGGCCGAGAGCAGGACCAGATCTGCCAGGCAGCCAACGCTGATGAGGCCGTCCCATTCCAGTCCCATGGCCCTTGCAGGGTTCACGGTGATCGCATCCAGCCAGCCCATGGGCGAAGGAAGGTGCCCTGCCAGCACACCCAGGCCGAAGGTTTCCATGATGTCGTAACTGCCATAGGGATAGTACGCGTCGGCCACATGATCGGTGGCCAGGCACAAGCTGACGCCCTGCTCGCCCGCCTCGCGCACCCGGGTGATGCCGCGCGCAACCGGGGTAGCGTCCCCCGCCCCCTGCAGGAACAGGTTGGTGGCGGGCAAGGTCACCAGGTGCAGGCCTGCGCTGGCGCACAGGGCCAGTGTGGCCTCGGCCTCCTCACGCGGCTGCATGGACAGCGAGCAGGCGTGCGAGCACATGACACGGCCATGCCAGCCGCGGCCCTGTGCACGGGCGGCAATGGCATGCAAGCCCCGCGCGTCGGCATGGAGGCCCTCATCCACATGGAAATCAAGCGGCAGGCTGTTGCGCGCGGCGAGATTGAAGACTTTCTCGATCTTGGCCTCGAGGCCCTCGTTGCGGTAGACCACGGCACCCAGCGCGCCACCGACCCGAGCCACTTCCTCGGCAATGGCCTGGCCGTCCGGGCCGGCCAGGACATCCAGCGGGGTCAGCGACGCAAACTGCAGTTCTATGCGGCTTTCCCAGTTATAGCGCACGGTAATGAGTACATCCAGCATCGCAGGCGGTTTGGCACGGGGCCAGTCCAGGTGCGTACGCATGGCACGGGTACCCGCGGCATGGGCCTGCGTCAGTGCACGGTCAACGCGCAGCTCGATCTCATCGGCATCCTGTTGGCTGATGTAGTCATTCATGCGCGCAACGGCTGAGGGCAGGTCGCCATTGGCAACCCCGATATCGCCGATGCAAAAGGTCTTGTCCAGGTGCACATGCGCGTCCACAAAGCAGCTGACAAGCGTGCCCATGGGCGGTGTCGGCACGGCATTGATGGCCGTGATCCACCAGTTTTCGTCAAAAGTCACGTCAAACGCCTGGGTTTCCGGTGCCACGGACGGAAAGCCGCGCAGCTTGCGCGGAATGGCCACACTGAATAATTTCATCGTTGCTGCTTCATGTCTGCCTCACGCCGGCACTTGCCGCACGTGGAGAATTGGTCAAGGTCACCCTCAGGGGATCACTCCGGAATGACGGGCGCATCCGCCAGCGTGGACAGCGGCAGTTGCGAGATTTCCTGCAACAGCTGCGCAAGTGCCATGGCCGCCGCATCAATCACGGCCTGCCCCTTGTCTGCCGTGGCGGCTGCCGCATTGCCTGCCGCGCCCATCGGGTTGTAGTCCTGCATCTGCCAGCCCAGCCTGGCGCTCCTGCCATTGCCGAGGATCGGGTATTTTGCCGCACGCTCCTGCGACGATGACTTGAAGTCACGCGCCTGCCCCATTTCCACAAACTGCGGGCGCAGCGCCAGCATCATCGAGGTTTCCACATCACCGCCATGGATGCCGAAGCGGTGCTCCTCAGCCGGGAACAGGCCCTCCACGGCATCGCCAAGGGGCAGGGTGAACCAGTTCACGCTGTAGACGATGAGGTCATGCTTCTCGCGCAGATCACGCGCCACAATGTCCATCAGGCTGACCTGCCCGCCGTGGGAATTGAACAGGACGAGTTTCCTGATGCCGGTGCGCGCCACGCACTCACCCAGCTCCATCCACACCCGCATCAGCGTTTCGGCCGAAAGCGTCAGCGTGCCGGGGAAACGGCTGTGCTCGTTGCTCTTGCCCACCTGCTGCGTCGGCAAAATCAACACCGGCAGATCGGCGGGCAAGTGACCGAGCGCGGCCGCCACGACGCCGTCCGCCAGCGTCAGGTCCACGCTGAGCGGCAAATGCGGCCCATGCTGCTCCACCGCCGCCACCGGCAGCACGGCAATGGTCTCAGCCCCGTCCAGCCGGGCAAAGTCGCGCATGGTGAGGTCAGCCCAGAAGCGTGATTTGAGTTTCATCCCCGCATCTTAGAGGGCCTGCGGCGCCTTGGGTCGCCCTCAGGCGGGTAACAGGCAGCGTGCGGAAGTTTTTCAGGCTGGCGTCCTGCCGACAGGCCACGCCTTCCCTCCCGGGCGCCTGGGTCCGGTCCCTGCGGCGATGCCGCCCCGAAAGCCAACCACTACGCATGGTTTCGCCGGGCAGGTTGCCGGCGTACCGGGAATTTCTCGGTTTGACGCGTAACTGCTCTGCGGGGAACCCAGCGGCTCAAGCCCGCATTGCCAGCCTTGTGGCAGCCACAATGCTGGCCGCATCCACCCCGAAGAACTCCCGCAGCGCTGCACGCGTGTCGCTACGGCCGAAGCCGTCGGTGCCCAGCGTCATGTACCTGCGGCCTTCGGGGATGAAGGCGCGGATGCTTTCAGGCACGGCGCGCACATAGTCTGTGGCGGCAATGATCGGGCCCTGACTGCCGGACAGCTGCCTGGTCACAAACGCCGGCGCACCCGCACGCGCCGATCTGGTGGCGCGGCCCTCGGCCGACTGCAGCACGGGCGCCTGCGCGCTTTCAATCAGTGCCTGCTGCTCCATGGCCTGGCCATCGCGCGCAAGCTCGCTCCAGCTGGTC
>CAZFKW010000014.1:0-19215 GCA_964519795.1 uncultured Ramlibacter sp.
ACAGGTCGCCCTGCTCACCATCTACGACATGTGCAAGGCGGTGGACCGTGGCATGACCATCACCGGCGTTCGCGTGCTGGAAAAGCACGGCGGCAAGTCGGGCAGTTTTGTGAATCCGCCCGCCTGAACACACCGGGTACCCAGCCGCAAGCGCCGTGCAGGCCTTTTCACGGCTGCTTCCGGGCCGCCCGCAGATTGGCCTGCGCCCAGGCGGCATGATCCTTCGGGAATGCCGCCTTGTAGCGTGCCAGGTTGACAATGGCCTCGTCGTCACGGCCCAGCATGACGGCGCTTTCAATGAGGCGCTCGATCACGGCTGGCTCCGGTGAGTAGTGAAGACTTGCACTGGCAAGCTGGTACATGGTGTGGGCATTGGCGCGGGTCACAGGCGACATCGTGAGTTCCGCAAAGCGTACCTGCGGCGCGAACAGCCAGGAACTGCGCACCTTGGCCAGCGTATTGCTGCGGTACCCGGGCGCGCGCTCATCCGGCGCTGTGTAGATCTGGCTGACACGGCGGTAGTCCCATGCCACGTAGCACAGGGCGGGCAAAAGGATGAAAACGACTGCCAGCCGCCAGCCACCGGGAGGGCGCCTGAGCGACACCTGGCCGGGCAAGCCAGACGCAGGATGGGACCACAGCATGGCCACGGACAGGACGGCCGCCGTCAGGAAAGGGCCATACCAGAGCGGGTATTCAAGCATGCTGTGGACCCCGATGAGCAGCAGCACCACCCAGGCCAGCTGGCGCACCGGATGCACTTCACGCCAGGGCCGGGCGCGAAGCACCAGCCACAACGCCAGGCCGCAGATCAGGATGGCGGCTGGAATGCCCAGCTCGACAGCCAGCTGGAGCGGCAGGTTGTGCGCATTGTCCAGGATGTCGCAGAACCGCTCGCCCGGATAAAGCGTTGCAAAGTGCGCATAATCCAGCTCACCCCAGCCCCATCCCGTCCATGGACGCTGGGCGATCAGGTGCAGCACGTTGGCCCAGAGCGTGATGCGGCTCGTGCACGGCTCTGCGTCATCAACAATGCGTGCGAACACCCCGCGACCCATCAACCCCTGGCCCACAAGCAATGGCAACAGGACGGTGGCCAGCAGGTAGGCGAGTACGGCCGCGATGACCAGACGCCAGGCATGGGTCCGGATTGAACGATGCCAAATCAGGGCGAGCACGCTGATCAGCGTCAGCTGGACAAGCCCGGTGCGGGATGCGGACGCAGCACTGGCCGCCGCCAGCAGGGCGGCAGCAGCCGGCAACACCCACCGCTGGCGGTCGTGCCCGATGCTGGCAGCGGAATGCCAGACCAGCACGGCAAGGCCGATGCTCATGAGGCTGGCGAACTGGTTGCGCTGGCGCAGGTTGCCGAAGGCCTCGCCCAGGACCGTCTGGTTGACCCAGGGCGCGAATGGCCACGCCCACCCGGTGTACTGGAGCAGGCCGATCACCGCACTGACAAGGGCTGCAGCGAGCCAGGCACGTGCGACAACCTGCACACTGACAAACGGCGCGAGCAGGAGCACCAGCGCGGCGCACACGAGTGCGACCAGCCATGGCGTCAGCGCCGGCGAAGGCCCTGGCGCGAACGGGTTGAGCCAGGGGACCATCAACAGCAAGCCTGCGGCCACGGCAAACCCCTGGCGATGCAGGCTCGCGGGGAACTGGATACCAGGACTGGATGACATGTGACTCGATCCGGGCCGACGGTCTGGCCTGGCTTGCGGGTGTGTGGGCATTGATGACAAGCATCGACTGTACCGAATCCCGGACCGATTCCGGTGCTTCAACGGCCCGGCCGCGCGTCGTATGATTCTGCCGATGGAACCATCAATGAGGATCGCGCGATGTTGAGCTGGTTTGATGCGAAGGAGGCCCGGGCATTCGGCGAGGCGCTGGCGGAGTATTTTGCCGAACGGATTCCTGTGGACTCCGACCTCAAGGAGAAAAAGTTCGCGGCAAGGACACAGCAGGTGCTGACCAAGCTCGCCCAGCAGGTGGAACAGTTCAGGCGGACCCACAAGCTCAATGTCTTCAAGAAGGCCCAGCTCGGCAATGCGTTCAAGTGGAAGCTGCGCGATGCCGGGTATACCCAGGCGTATGTGGACGAGTTGACCGAATGGCTGATGCTCAGGTTTTGACATCGCCTCCATGAACCCGGCGCCAGACCCATGCTGAAGTGGCTCAAGCGTTCCGCAGAACGGGCGGCAGCGCCGGGGCAGGATACCGCCCGCGCAGCCGCCGCACGGCAACGGGGCAATGCGCTGCTCGATGAGGGCAAGCTGGAGGAGGCCCTGCAGAGCTACCGGGAAGCCGTGGCGCTGGACCCCGGTCCGCAGGGCCTTGTGAGCCTGGGCTACGTGCTGAAGGAGCTGGGTCAGGCGGATGAAGCGAGGCTTGCGCTGGAGCAGGCCACACGCCTGGATCCGGCGCAGTTTGACGCGACCTACATGCTGGGCACGCTGGCCCTCGAGAATCAGGACTACCAGCCCGCCATCAGGTATTTCTCGCGCGCACTCGAGTTGCAGGCTTCCTCGGACATGGTGCTGCGTGATCTTTGCAGCGCCTGTTTCCTGGCCGGCGATGCTGCGCGCGCACGCGAATTCGCGGAGGCTGGCGTCGCGGCTCATCCTCAACTTGCCGAGTTCCACTTTTTTCTGGGGAATATCCTTACCGGCCAAGGTGAGCACCAACGCGCGGTGGCGTGCTTTGACAAGGCGCTGCTCCTCCACCCGGGACAACCGGAACTCCACCACAACAGGGGCCTGGCCCTGCAATCGGCAGGCCGGCTGGAGGAGGCTGCCCGGGCGATGCGCAGTGCAATCGCCCTGCGTCCGGACTATCCGCAGGCGCTGTGCGGCCTGGCCTCGATCCTGACAGGGCAAGGGCACACCACTGCGGCACTCGAATGCTGCCGGCAAGCGCTGGCACTGGACGGCAATTTCGCCGATGCCCACAACAACCTGGGCAATGCGCTCCTGGCGCTGGGGCGGAACAGCGAGGCAGTCGAGAGTTACCGGCGCGCATTGGAGATCAATGACGGCAGTGCACATGCACACAGCAATCTCGGGTTGGCACTGATGGCACAGGATCACCTGGAGCCGGCGCTTGAGAGCCTGGCAAGGGCTGTTGAAATCGATCCGTCCTATGCGCGGGGGCACAACAACCTGGGAATCGCACTTCAGCGGCTCGACCGGCTGGAGGAAGCCGTTGTCGCGTATCGGCGGGCGGTCAAGCTCGATCCCGGGCTGGTTCAGGCACACAGCAATCTCGCCGCCGCGCAGCAGGCACAGGGGCATCATGAACAGGCAGTCGCCAGCTGGCGCGAGGCGCTGGCACTGGAGCCAGGCTACCTTGATGCCTGGAGCAATCTGGTCTACGTCATGAGTTTCCTGCCTGGGGTATCGCCGCGCGAGTACCTGCAGGAAGCGGTCAGTTTTGGCCGGGCTGCCGCAGCGAGCGCGCGGCCTTTCAGTCAGTGGCCCGCCGCGCCGCTTATCCCCCTGAAACCAGGGGAGCCCCTGCGCGTGGGCTTTGTCTCAGGTGATTTCAGGGAGCATCCGGTCGGCTTCTTCCTCGAAGGAATCCTGCGGCACCTGGATCCTGCGCGGCTGGCGCCTGTTGCTTTTGCAACCCGTGGCGGTGAAGACCGCCTGACTGCGCGCCTCAAGCCGTATTTCGCGGCCTGGCACTCAATTGCCGGCATGACAGACGAACAGGCAGCGCAGAAAATCCACGCCGATGGCGTACATGTCCTGGTGGATCTGGCCGGCCATTCGGAGCACAACCGGTTGCCGGTTTTTGCCTGGCGGTCCGCCCCGCTTCAACTGGCCTGGCTGGGGTACTTTGCAAGTACCGGCATGCCGGGGGTTGACTACCTGATCGCCGACCATCCCGGTGTGCCGCATGAATGCCGCGCGGACTTCAGTGAGGTCATTTGCTACATGCCTGACACCCGCCTGTGCTTTACAGCCCCGGAAGGCGGGGACATGCTGCTGCCCGGACCCTTGCCTGCGCTGGCCAACGGATACCTCACCTTCGGCTGCTTCCAGAACATGACCAAGCTCAATGATGGGGTGCTGACCCTCTGGGGCAAGGTTCTCGACGCGTTGCCCGGTGCCCGCCTGCGGCATCAAAGCCGGCAGATGAACGACGCGTCACTGCGCGAGCAACTGCTTGGGCGGCTGGAGCGGCATGGCATTGAACGTGACCGGGTGGAACTTGCCGGGCCGACAGGCAGGCAGGCCTACTTTGCCGCCCACCGGCAGGTGGACATCATGCTTGACACCTTTCCCTACACTGGCGGGACCACAACCTGTGAGGCGCTATGGATGGGCGTGCCGACGATGACGCTGGCCGGGAAGACGCTGCTCGCACGCCAGGGCGCAAGCCTGTTGACCTGTGCGGGCCTTGCCGGCTGGGTGGCCAGTGATGTGGACGACTACCTGGCTCGCCTGTTGACGCATTGCGCGGACCTGCAGGCACTTGCCACGCTGCGGCAGCAACTCAGGCCACAGGTCCTGGCCTCACCCTTGTTTGACGGCAGGCTGTTCGCGCGTCATTTCGAGGCGCTGCTGCATGGGCTCTGGCGCGAGAGGCTGGCGATTGCCGGCCAGGAGCCTAGCGCGGCCCTGTGATCGACTCCAGTTCGGGATATTGTTTCTGGCTGTTCTTCCAGGCACGCTTGGCAATCTCGCACTGGAATGGCGTGACCGTGTCGCACATATGGGTCACGCGGGTCTGTGCTTCTTCCTTCTGACCGTTGAGCGCGGCTACGGCGAGGGAATGCAGGTTGGTGAGGCTGGCGTGATGTTCCGTGACGTCGCGCATCCATTGAAGCTCTTCCGGGGTATGACCTTTTCCTACCGTGAACCGTGCCATGCGCAGCACCTCGCGCATCTGGGTCAGTACGACGACGTCGGGGGGCGGCATGGGAGGCAGGGTGCCGATGCGCGCGGATTCAAACCGCATTGCCGTGTAGTTGGCTTCGACCTCCAGGTAGTCGATGATGATGGTTGCCAGCAGCGCAACGGCACTTGCGCAGATGGTGGCGAACACCCAGCGGGGGGTATGCACTTGCGCCTCAGGGGCGTTCCGGACGTTCAGTATCCCGACCACCAGACCGGACGGCAGCAGGAAGTAGGCGTAGTGCAGTGGTAGTTCGAGCATTGCATGAATTCCCACGGCAACAAGCACCAGCATCAATACCGCATCTTCCGGGGTGGCGACGCGGCGCAGTTGCCCGGTCATCCACGCGAGCAGGCCGATTGACGCGAGCAAGCCGAGCGGCCATCCCATGAACAGCACAAAATCAATGAACAGGTTGTGCGCATGTGAGAAAGTCGTCCCGACCATTTCCGGATGGGCTGGCGAAATGGCCAGCTGCGCTGCCGAGACCTGGGTCCAGCCAAATCCGAACCACGGCCTTTCAAATGAGGCATCAAGAAACATCGCCCAGATCGCTGGCCTTGATTCATTGAGCGTCTTTTGCAGCAGTTCCGGAGGCGCTTGCAGTCCCAGAGCGCCGGACACCTGCGGGAGCATGGCGCTCAGAACGAGGAATAGAACAACAAGACCCGCCAGTGACCACCTGATCCCTGCGGCCTTTGACCAGAGGTCGCGCCAGTACCACAGCAACAGCATGAAGGTGGACAGCACCAGCCACGTCGTGCGTGATTGCGTCAATACGATGCCGACCAGAAGGAAGGCCCACCAGAGCGTGGCGACGGGCAGCCTGATGTAACCGCGTGTGAAGGCCCAACCACAGGCGAGCAGGCCCCATACGAACAAGGTCGCGAGCTGGTTGGGTTGGCCCAGGTTGCCAAAGGACCGCAAGCCAATATAGGGAGGAAGGACCCAGATTCCAAGAAAGTCCAGTACCAGCCACTGGTACAGTGCCAGGCCTACCGACAGCGTGGCTGCCACGCCTGTTGCAAGAAAAAGTGCGTTCGCAGCCTCGATGGGATGACGCCGCGCCCAAAGCGCCCCGGACAGCATGGCAACCAGAAAACCCAGGACGTAGGCGGTGCTGAGCCAGGCGATGCCAGCGAAAGGCAGCAAGCCGGAAAGCAGCTGAAGCAGAGGCACGCATGCGAACACCGCCGTCAGGAGTGCGATCCAGTGCCACGGCGTGCTTTCACGGACGCGCAAGGCCGCGGTTATTGCAATCAGGGTCATGCCTGTCGCAACCCATGCATCCCGATGAAAAGCCACCCAGGGAATATTCGTGTTCGGTAGCAGCCAGCCCCAGGCGACGAAAAGGCTGCCGAGTGCGAGCCACAAGGGAGAGACAAGACTTTGGGGGTGTTTCACACGTTTCAAACCAGCAGCCATTCGAGCAGACAATCAAAAAGGGCCCTCAAAAGGGCCCTTTTTTTGATTATAAAAGATTACTTGCAGCTGGCGGGGCGGTACTTGGCTGCAATGGTGCCGCCGCAGACCCAGTTGACCTGGGCATTGGCGCCAATGGAACCGGTCAGGGTGATCGTGCTGCCGCTGATGGCGGAGTCACCTTGCGCAACTGCCGTCACAACACCTTCGGTCGAGGCCGTCGAGGCATAGCCGACGCTTGCCACGTACTTGGAGGACTGGGTCTCGATGGTCAGGCTGGCGGTGGCAGGAAACCCGCCACCCGAAACCTGAACGGCTTCTGCCACCGCTGTGCGGCCTGACGATGCAGCCAGCACGACTTCAGAGACTTTGGCGCGAACCGTGTAGTCCTGGTAGGCGGGCAGGGCTACGGCGGCCAGAATACCGATGATCGCAACAACGATCATCAGTTCGATCAGGGTAAAACCCTTTTGAATGGAACGCTTCATGGAATACTCCTTGGGGTTGAAAAAGAAAGCCCAGAAAATCAGCAGCTTTCGTGCCACAAGGGTTCAACATGAAAAGTGATATTTAATAGCTCATTTTTACTAGAAAATCACTACTAAAAAATTGCACTGAAGTCGACTCCAACACGGGCATGACATTTTTTGTCTGTTTCAATGTGTCACTTAATGCAAACCGACCTTACTTGCTTCAGGTCTGTCATGCCCAGCATGATTTTTTCCATGCCGTCCATCTTCAGCGTCCGCATTCCCCCTTCGACGCACTGCGCAAACAACTCGGCTACGCGGGCTCGCTCCTGGATCAGCTTTTTGGTCGGTTCATCGGCAATGAGAAGCTCGTGCAAACCGATCCGGCCCTTGTAGCCTGTCTTGTTGCACTTGTCGCAGCCCGCGGCACGGTAAAACTTCAGCTTTCCGTCGTGCCCGTACAGCTTGACCCAGCTTTCGTAGAGCTTTTTGGCCTCGCCCGCATAGTCAGCCTTCCAGGCAGCAGTATGGCGAAGCTCTTCCGCATATTCCGCAACGAAGGTCTTGACCTCCTCGGCATCCGGCCAGAATTCCTCCTTGCAGTCGCAAAGCTTCTTGGCCAGGCGCTGGGCCAGGATGCCCAGCAAGGCATCGGCAAAGTTGAACGGGTCCATGCCCATGTCGAGCAGGCGGGTGATCGACTCCGGAGCCGAGTTGGTGTGCAGCGTCGAGAACACCAGGTGGCCCGTGAGTGAGGCTTCAACACCCATTGACACGGTTTCCTTGTCACGCGACTCGCCCACCATGATGATGTCCGGGTCGGCTCGCAGGAAGGCACGCATGACAAGCGCGAAGTCAATGCCCGCTTTCTTGTTGATCTGGACCTGGCGCAAGCCCTTCTGGGTAATTTCAACCGGGTCTTCAGCCGTCCATATCTTGGTGTCGGGCGTATTGAGGAACTTGAGGATCGAGTGCAGCGTTGTCGTCTTGCCCGAGCCCGTCGGCCCGCATACATAAAAGAGGCCATACGGCTTGCTGACAGTCTTCTCCAGCCGTTCCTTGTTGTGTGGCGTCAGTCCCAGTTTTTCCAGCGGGATCGGCTCGCCGGCCGCCAGGATACGCATGACCACGTCTTCGACGCCGCCCGCTGAAGGTATGGTGGCGACGCGCAGCTCGATGTCCAGCGGTCCGAATTTCTTGAACTTGATCTTGCCGTCCTGGGGCTTGCGCTTCTCGGAGATGTCAAGGTCGCACATGATTTTCAGACGGGTCACCATGGCCTGGCGGAAATGCGCGGGCACCTCGATGTAATTGACCAGTGACCCGTCAATGCGGAACCGGATGCCGGTCTTGGCCTTTCCGGGCAGCGGCTCGATATGGATGTCCGACACTTTCTGGTTATAGGCGTCGATGATGACCTTGTTGACGAACTTCACCAGCTCGTTGTCGGCGGCCGCCGACTCCAGGGAGTCTTCACTGCCCTCGTCATCCATCGGCCCACTCAGATCGGCGAGCATCTCGTCGATGGAACCACCTTCCACACCGGCGCCGTAAAGCTGGCTGAGCGTTTCCTCGAACTCCGTCTGCGTTGTGACCCGGTAAGCAAACTTGTTCAGGCGCGGAAAAACCTGTGGCAGGATCCGGGAGCCCCGCACCGCCTCGGGGTCGACGCACATGACGAGAAGTCCCTCGGGGGTTTCCTCAACCGGAACCCAGCCCTGCTCCTCCAGGAATTCACGCTTGAGGACGCCATGCAGCATTTCCGAACGCAGGCGCGAGGTGTTGAAAGGCTCGTAGGGCACCCCGAAGAATTTGGCAAGGGACGGTCCGATCTGCGAGGGCCGGATCTGGTACTCGGCCATCAGCATGTGCTCGACCGACTTGGCTTCCTCGCGGGCCTTCTGGATGCATTGTTGCAATTCATCTGCCGTCATGACGCCGTCATTGATCAGGCCGTCATATTTGGTCGCCTTGCGACGCTGGGTATCGTGGGCCTTTTGCATCCGCTGCCGGATCGCCGTGGCCAGGGTCTTGCAAAGCTGTGCGGCACCTTCAATTTCCAGGTCCCCGAAGGGCTGGTCGCTCTTGTTGTTGATGACCTGGATGACGCCATGCAGCACCGTGCCGTCAAGAATGGGGACGACCAGCATCTGCTTGGTCCGGTAGCCCGACCGCTTGTCGACTTCCTTGAGGAAGCTCAACGTCGGGTGGATGCGCTTCAAGGCTTCGTCATCATAGACATCGGCAATGTTCACCGGCTGTTTGCTCATGGCCACATAGCCTGCAATGCTTTGCGCACTGATGGGGAGCTTCAGGTCCTTGGCGGTGTTGAGGCCGGTCTTGAACTTGGAGATGATGGCCGAGCGGTCTTCATTGACAGCGTACAGGGTGAGCCGGTCTGCATTGAAAAGCTTGCAGATATCCTGGCTGGACTCCAGCATGATCTGGTCAATGTTCTCGGTTTCGTGGATCCGCGTGCTCACCTGCTGGAGCTGGCGGTAGAAAAGCACCTCAAAGGTGACGCCACGCTTTTCGGGCGGGAGCATCTGCGAATCAAAAAACGCCTGTTCGGAGTCCCGTTCGGTCCCTGCAGGCTTCAGTACGGCATTCATAGTTCAAACTCCTGTCCCGCGCGCAGCCAGCGGATATCGTGCGTGACGTTGGGCCCGAATGGCTGGGTCTGGTCGAACCGCTGGATCTCGGCCATGATCAGCTCGGTTTCGGCGGGCTTGGTATGGGTAATGAAGATAGGGTAATTTTTGCCCTTGTCAATACAGTCCAGTTCTTCGGCCAACGCTGTGGGCGACAAGTGCAGGCTGCGCCGGGCAAGGTCCTTTTCGCGATTGCTGAATGCCGTCTCGATGACAAGGGCCGCCACATTGAGCTGGTTCAGGCGGCGCCAGAAGGCCGGATTGCGCTCGGTATCACCGGTAAAGACCCAGCAACCATGCCCTGCCGTGACGGCGTAACCGCAGGCCGGAACGGTATGCACTGCCGGCAGCACCTCGAACATCTTGCCAAGGAGGCTCAAGGTCTGGCCGACGCGGATTTCGGAGAATGTAATGAAGGGCGCCTGCGGCGTGGGAATGCGGCTGAAGTCGGGCCAGATGACATTGTTGAATATGTGGGACTTCAGGGCTTCAATGGTTCCGGCAAGCGCGTGTATCCGCAATGGCACCGTACGCCGGGAAGCTACGGCATCCACCATCAGGGGAAGCGCTGCGACATGGTCAAGGTGCGAATGTGTGAGCAGGACATGGTCGATGCGGCACATTTCGTCAAGTGTCAGGTCGCCGACACCGGTTCCCGCATCGATCAGGACTTCACCATCGATCAGGAAAGACGTGGTTCGGCAGTCTTTGGCGATCGCACCGGAGCAGCCCAACACACGCACTTTCATTGGCACCCCTCATTTGGTTTCAAAGTTGGTCGCGCCGTCCCACTCTGGATCAAATGGCAGCAACCTCATTGAGGCTACCCGCTCGGAGTAGAGCTGGTAAAGGTATTTTTTCGCATTCATGCGCTGCAGGTTAAGCAGCTGGACGTCACATTGATCCCAGTCCTGCGCCCGGTATGCCTTGAGCACGGCAGCCCATGACTTCAGCTCCGCAGCATACTCCTTGTCAAGGCGGTCTGCGGGCGCAACCGGCCAGAAGATCGAGACGGCCTGCTCCTTGCCCTTGACCCGGACCTTGTCGAGCTCCTGCCAGGCAAATTCCGGCGCCAGCTTGCGCGTGCTTTCGCTGACGACGATGTCCACGCCATAGACCTTGGACAGACCCTCCAGGCGGGAGCCGAGGTTCACCGAGTCGCCAATGACGGTGTAGCTGCGGCGGATGTCCGAGCCCATGTCCCCGACACACATGGTGCCGGTGTTCAGGCCAATGCCGATGCCAATTTCGGGCAGCCCCTTGGCGCGGTGCTCTTCGTTGATCCGGCGTACTGCATTGGCCATTTCCATGGCCGTCTTGACTGACAGGCCGGCATGGTTGGGCGTGTCGACGGGCGCACCCCAGAATGCCATGACACAGTCGCCCATGTATTTGTCAATCGTGCCGCGGTTCGCCCGGATGAGGTCAGTCAGCCGGCTGAACACGCTGTTGAGCAGTTCCTGCAGCTGCGTCGGCCCCATGGTCTCCGACATCTTGGTGAAGCCCCGCATGTCGCAGAACATGACCGTAAGCTCCTTGTTCGCAGCCTTCATGCTGTAGCTGTCCGGATCCTTCACCATTTCGTCCACCAGCTCAGGCGGGACGTAAGTGCCGAACAGGTTGGCCAGCTCCCGCTTGGAGCGGCTTTCGACAAAGTACCCGTAGCTCATGTTCAGGGCGAATGCCGTAATGGCCATGACCAGTGCCGACGCCAGGGGCAGCACCAGCCCGTATCCCAGATACATCCAGAAATTCAGGCCGACCAGTGCCGCGATCACCACGCCGCTCAATGCCATGGCCCTGGGCGCTGACAGGAGCGGCAATGCAAGGGCCAGCGTCAGACCTGCCAGGATCAGGATGATCACCTCATAGCCCACTGCGTAATCGGGTTTGACGAAAACCTTTCCGTCGAGCAACCCGGAAATCACGTTGGCATGGGTCTCGACGCCGGGATAGGTTTCGCCAACGGGTGTCACGCGCAAGTCCAGCAGGCCTGGCGCGGTGGTGCCCAGCAGGATGATCTTGTCTTTGAGGCTGCCCGGCGGCAGGCGTTTGGCAAGCACATCAGCTGCAGAAAGGTACTTGAACGAGCCGCCATTGACACCACCGTTGCCCCGGAACGGCACGAGCGTCGCCACCCGGTCATCCACTGGCACAGCCAAAGTCTTGCCATCCTGCTTGAGAAGAACGCTCTCCAGGCCCTGGTAGCTGCGGCCGATGAAGCGGTCTTGCGGAAACCCCGGCTCCACCCTGGGCAAGCCAACCAGCATGCGGAACATGGCCATGGAAAGGGATTCGTAATACTGGTTCTTGTACTCGGCGATCAGGGGTACCGAGCGAACCACGCCGTCGCCTTCAGTGATCGAGTTGAAGAACCCGGCCATCGGAGCGGCTTTGGCGATCTGCTCCAGGTTGGATCCGAACCCGTTCCAGCTGGTGAACTTGATAGGACGACCTTTCAGGACATCTTTTTCCATCACAGGTGCCGGCAGGACACCTGCCACGCGGCCATCGCGGTCGCTGGTGAAGTAATACCCAAGAACGACCGGCCGGTTCTCCAGCGACTTGGCAAAGACGGCGTCATAGTCAAGGGAAGCCTGCAGCTGGCCGAGCTTCTCGCCAAAGCCTGCCTGGTCGCGCAACTCGTTCTGCGCCAGTTGCCTCAGGCGTTTGAGGCCCGAGCTGTCGTCAGGCTCGGCGAAGACCACGTCAAAGCCGAGCAGCGCCGCGTTCTGGCGGTCGAACACCTCATCGACAAGCTCGCCGAGCTTGTTGCGACCCCAGGGCCAGCGGCCGACTTCGGCAAGGCTTTTCTCGTCAATGTCGACGATGACAATGCGCTCGTCCATCGTCTTTGGCATCGTCGCACGCAACCGGGCGTCATAGATGATGTCATCCAGCCGCTGCAGCACGTCGATGCGCATGACGCTGCTGGCGTGCAGCAGCGCAAAGATCAACGGGACCAGCGTGACCGCGATCCGGGGCCAGTGCTTGATGATGGACTTCATGGAACCCCGGACCAGAACGGCGTCGTTACATCAGCCGCCTGGGGCCGTTGTCAGGCCTGAACGAACTGCATCTGAGTGCCTGCAAGCTCAAGCAGGTCACCATTTTTGAGCGTCACGGGCTCGGCCCCGATTGGCGCCCCGTTGAGCGTTGGTTTGTTGGCGCCCTCCACATGGGCGACCACAAATCCGTGGGGGCGCTTGGTGATGGCCGCGACGGCAACGCCGGGCTTGCCGATGGTTGTCACAACCTTGACCAGGGGGACCTCACGACCGGCCGCAGCGCCCGAAAGAACCTTGATCGCGGCATTGGGGCCGCCTCCAGCCAGCATGTCAGTGGCCGGAGCAGCGGCGGCGGCCGGCGGCGGTGGCGGCGCAAGTCCGGCAGCGCCTGCCTTGATGACCATGGTCTTCTCGAAAGTAGGCCCTGCAGCCTCGTTCATGAACTTGATCTTGTACTTGCCGATCTCGACCGTGTCGTTGTTCTGCAGCAACTGTTTTTTCACGGCCTTGCCGTTGATATACGTGCCATTGGTGCTGTTGAGGTCTTCCAGGTACACCTCATTGCCGGTCATCTGGAGAACCGCATGCTCTCCGCTGACCGCCAGGTTATCGATCACGATGTCGTTGTAAGGCCGCCGACCCAGGGTCGTGCGATCTTT
This sequence comes from uncultured Ramlibacter sp., assembly GCA_964519795.1. Lineage (GTDB taxonomy): Bacteria > Pseudomonadota > Gammaproteobacteria > Burkholderiales > Burkholderiaceae_C > JACMQX01. The sequence continues at coordinate 13,119 of CAZFKW010000014.1, forward strand.
GGTCAACTGAACTTCCTTGATGACGACACCGTCGATCGATACGATCATTTTCGGCATGGTCGGCTCCTGTTTCTGTAGCTTGTATTGGGATAAGTCATCGGGCTAGTACTATTTTCCCAGTATTCTGGAAAATAAACTGCGCTTTCTCGATCCGACGCTGGCCTGGGCCAGCAGAACGGAAATATTATCGCGCCCGCCTTTTGCATTGGCTGCTTCGATCAGCTGCCCGGCAATCTGTTGCAAACTGGCCTGGCCGCGCAGGATATCAGCAATGCCGGCGTCGTCCACCATGTCCGACAGGCCGTCCGAGCACATCAGATAAACGTCCCCTGGCTCAACCCTGTGTTCATTGACTTCCAGCAACACTGTGTCCTCGACGCCCAGTGCCCGGGTGACCAGGTTCTTGTTCATCGAGGTTACCGCCTGCTCGGGCGTGATCAGGCCCGCGTCAATCTGCTCCTGGAGCAGTGAATGGTCCTTGGTGATCTGGGTAAATTCGCCTTCACGCAGTCTGTAACAGCGCGAGTCCCCGATATGGCCAAGCATGACCCTGGCATCCTGGAATACACCAATGACCAGCGTCGTGCCCATGCCGGTGTACTGCGGATTCGAATTGGCGGCATTGAAGATCGACCGGTTCGCATTTTCGACGCAAATCTCCATGGCGCGCCGCACTTCCTTGGCATTCGCATGGCGCCCCGCCTGCGAAAGCCAGCGACCCATCTCGGACTTGATGAACGTCGTCGCCATACCGCTGGCGATTTCGCCCGCGTTGTAGCCGCCCATGCCGTCAGCAAGAATGCCCAGGCGCGCCAGTGCATCGAACGTCACGGAGTCCTCGTTGTTATCCCGTGCGAGGCCCGGATCGGTATGCGTACAGAACTCGTAAATCATCATGGGTCCGGGCTATATCTCCAGATCGCTGCCGCCGCCGGCTGGCGGTTGCCCCGCAGCGGGGGGCCTGGCTATTACCGTCTTTTCGAACGCGGCACTCTCGCCAGCATTCATCTTCTGGGTCGCATCATAGACGGGACTGGGAACCGCAGGCGCCTGGGCAACCTGCGTTTTCTCGAAGGAGTCCGCTCCCGCAGCAGGCGGTCGCGCAAAAACGGCTGTCTTGTCGGCCTGCTCCGCGGCCTGTCCAGCTGAAGGTACTGCGAACACGGCCGTCTTCTCGGAAGCCGCATCCGGCGCCGAAGCCCCTGCCGCATATGCCGCTCCTGCGCCTGCAGCAACCTGCGCGGGAGCGGGAGCACCAGACATTTCGGCCAGCACGGCGCGCAGGTCAGCTGCAAACTGGTCCCCGTCCTGGTACCGGGTTTCGGGCCGTTTGCTCATGGACAGGGCCACAATATTGGCCATGCGCTCCGACAGTTCCGGACGCACAATGCGGATATCGGGGGCATCCTCGTTGGCAATCTTGTACATGAGCTCGGCCATCGAGTCACCCCTGAACGGCAGCACACCTGTCAGCATCTGGAACAGCATGACGCCCAGGGAATACAGGTCGGAACGGCCGTCGACCTTCTTGCCCGCAATCTGCTCCGGCGACATGAAGCTCGGGGTACCGAGCACAAGACCTGTCTTGGTCTTGCTTGAGTCCGTGATGCGAGCAATGCCGAAGTCAGTCACCTTGACGGTATCACTATCCAGCTCGTACATGATGTTGGCCGGCTTGATGTCGCGGTGGACCACGTTCTGCTTGTGCGCATAGGCCAGCGCTTCAGCAACGCGGGCGACGATGGACAGCACCTTCGGCATGGGCAACAGGGAGCCATCCTTGCAGAAGTCCACCAGGTCCTTGCCCTTGAGGAACTCCATGGCAATGTAGGCCAGGTCATGTTCCTCGCCAGCATCGAAAATGGTGACGATGTTCTGGTGCTGCAGTCGGCCCGCCGTCTCGGCTTCGCGGAAGAAGCGCTCGCGGGCATCTGCGAGTTCCTCGCCCTCGAACTCCTGGCTGAGGGCCATGGTCTTGATGGCAACCACACGGCCGATCTTGGGGTCCTTGCCCAGATACACCACACCCATGGCGCCCTTGCCCAGCTCCTTTTCGACCTGGTATCGGCCAAGCATGGGCTTTTCGACCGCGCCACCGTCCAGCAGCATGGTGCCGCCAGGGTGTGCGCCCCCGCCGCCAAGAATGACAGTCTCGGACAGGTTCTTGGCACGGTTGAGCTTGGACTGGAGGTCCTTGAAATTCTTGTTCCAGCCGGCCATGTGCTCGTACACCGCCTGCGCCTTGTTGAACTGGCGCTTGCGCTCGAAGTCGAGCGCAAGGTTGTACAAATTCTCCATGACCGCATCGCTCATGGGGACACGGCGGAAGCGGTCGAACGCCATGTCAAGCTGGCCTTGACCCTGCAGCGCCAGGCCCATCATCCGGTTGGTCTCGGCCGACTCCTCGTCGGACTTGAGCTTGCCGGCTTCGGTCATGAGGAAGCGCTTGGTGGTCAATGCCAGGTGCCCCAGGAGGAGCAGCGTGGCCGGAAATACGAGCTTGAGCCAGAGCGCACCGCCCGACAGCAGCCCGAACTCGATCCCCATGAGCGCCACAAACAACACCAGCGTGATGATGGCTGCCTTGCCGGCAGACAACCTGGGCAAGGCCGCGATGAGGTAGGCGGCAACCAGCAGGAAGGCGCCGAGTGCAGCCCAGGTACCCCAACCCGGTTGCACGATGAAATGCTCATTCAGGATGCTTGAGGTGATGTGCGCAATGACCTCGGCCGGGCTCAGGCCAGGGCCGGCGGGGGTCGTAAACAGGCTGCCGACGCCGCTGGCGGTCGCGCCAATCACGACGATCTTGTCGGCATACTTGCTGGCGGGTATCTTGCCGGTCAGGACGTCATAAAACGAGTCCACGGCAAATGCAGGCCGGCCATCCCGACCCTTGTAGAACTGCGGCAGCATGAGCGCAGACTCATCCGTGGCCACCCTGAGCTTTCCGATCTGGACAGACTCACCCGCGTTGAGCCGGATGTCGCCAGGTTCGAGATTCAGGCTCTTGGCCGCGGCCAGCAAAGCCATCGAGGGCACGCCCTTGCCGTAGTAATTGACAAGCAAGGGCTCCTGCCGGATCGCCCCATCCACATCCTGCACCTGGTTCAGGTGCCCGATACCCGCAGACGCATTTCCGACGATTTCAATCGGCTGCAGGCCACGGATGGCCGGCAGTGAGAACCCATTGTTCTCGTCAATCGCACTCTTCAGGGCGTAGGCCGGTAATGGATTGTCGGGCTTGCCCAGGGGCTCACCGAGGGTGAACACCGAAGGGAGCAGAACGTTGGCAGACTTCGTCATGCTGGCAGCGAGCTTGGCATCGGTGTCCAGTGCAATCTCGGCCTCTGCAATGACCTTGGCAAGCTGCTCGGTGATTCCGGCCCCTTGGGCTGAGGCCGGGTCGGCAGCCGGCCCGAGGGCCTCCTTCATCTTGCGGATGAACACCAGGCCCCGGTCAGTCTGCGGCTCGAAGAAGAAAGCCGTATGGACAATCGTCTTGGCCTTCGCAGCGGCCAGTTGGTCGATCAGTTCGGCATGGACGTCGCGCGGCCAGGGCCAGCGGCCAATATTTGCAATGCTCTGCTCATCGATGGCGATGACGGCGACGCGGTCTGATGGCTGACGCGACGTGCTCGTGCTGGCAAAGTCGTAGAAGCGCCTCTCCAGCGTGCCAATGAAATCAGTGGCCTGGTGCAGGATGACAACGGCCAAAACGATCAGTACGCCCGCGAACCAATCGGCGCGCCAGAACTGACTGCGTTTTGCTGATGAAGATGTACTCACTTCCCCGCCCCTTGTCCAGAAAACTGGTCAATACTTGTTTTCCCATGGCATCCTGAGCCCGCCGGGGCGCCAAGCCGGGGGGTACAGTACTCCTGAGTGTGGACGTTAACAGACGGGCCAGCCCCGGACAAGGGACTTCGTCACGCCTCCTCTACGAATTGTTGCAAATAAGTAGCAACAAACAACTCATGGGGATTCGATGCGGGCGGTGCGTCTCCACTGGAGCCATTTGCCGACACCCACCACGAGCGTGGCACCGACTGCCGCCGCAGCGTAGTGGAGCCAGCCATTGGCGTCGAACATGCCACGCCAGGCCGCATCACCCATGATGGTCTCGCCGGCTACCCAGCCAATGAGGGCGGCGCCCAGGGTAATGATGATCGGGAAGCGCCCCATCAGCTTGATCATGAGGGCACTTCCGAAGATCACCAGAGGAATGCTGATGGCCAGGCCAAGCATCAGCAACAGCGTAGAGCCATGGGCTGCTGCGGCAACAGCGATGACGTTGTCAAGGCTCATGACGAGGTCGGCAATCAGGATCGTCCGGATCGCTGCCATCAATGAACCGTGCGGCCCGGCTTCCCCGCTTTCCTCGGCTTCATCCCCCAGGAGCTGGATACCGATCCAGAAAAGCAGCAAGCCTCCAATGATCTGGAGAAAGGCCAGCGCCATCAACCGGACGGCCACCACCGTCAGCCCGATGCGCATGACGACGGCTGCGCCGGACCCCCAGAGAATGGCCTTTTTCTGCTGGTGGGCCGGCAAGCCTCGCGCCGCCAGCGCCACGACCACTGCGTTGTCGCCCGAAAGGATGATGTTGATCCATATGATCTTCACCAGCCCGAGCCAGAAGATGGGGCTTTGCAATACTTCCATCAATACTCTCCAGCTGTTATGAATTGAAAAAGCGCCGCAAACCTCTGGCCCGCAGCGCTTCCCTTTTTATGCAATGGAGTGTAGCGGCCCCTCAGGCTCCGCCATGTTCGTAATTGTGCTTACGGTTCCAACTGAGGTTCAGAGCTTGGCCTTCAGCAATTTGGCCAGCTCCGAGAAGTTGCGAGTCACAGTGAAGCCGCTCTCTTCCATGATGGCAAGCTTGGCCTCAGCCGTGTCCGCGCCGCCGGAGATCAGTGCCCCTGCATGCCCCATGCGCTTGCCGGGGGGCGCCGTGACGCCGGCAATGAAGCCCACCACCGGCTTCTTCATGTTGATCTTGCACCAGCGGGCAGCATCGGCTTCGTCAGGGCCGCCGATTTCGCCAATCATGATGACGGCGTCGGTGTCCGGATCGTCGTTGAATGCCTTCATCACGTCGATATGCTTGAGGCCGTTGATCGGGTCGCCGCCAATGCCGACCGCGCTGGACTGGCCCAGGCCGATCTCGGTGAGTTGCGCGACGGCTTCATAGGTCAGGGTGCCGGAGCGCGACACCACACCGATGCGGCCCTTGCGGTGGATATGGCCGGGCATGATGCCGATCTTGATCTCGTCGGGCGTGATGAGGCCGGGGCAGTTGGGACCCAGCAGCAGCGTTTTCTTGCCGCCGGCCGCTTCCTTGGCCTTCATGCGGTTACGCACTTCCAGCATGTCGCGAACCGGAATGCCTTCGGTAATGCAGATCGCCATGTCCAGGTCAGCCTCGACAGCCTCCCAGATAGCGGCAGCCGCGCCTGCGGGCGGGACGTAGATCACCGACACGGTGGCGCCGGTCTCTTTGGCCGCTTCCTTGACCGAAGCGTAGATCGGGATGCTGAAGATCGACTCACCAGCCTTCTTGGGGTTCACGCCCGCCACGAAGGCGTTTTTGCCGTTGGCATATTCCTGGCACTTCTCGGTATGGAACTGGCCCGTCTTGCCCGTGATGCCCTGGGTGATGACCTTGGTGTCTTTGTTAATGTAGATGGACATTTTTTTTCCTAATCAGTTGAGGACATGGCCGGACGCTGTGCCTGCTGCTTGTCCCGCAAAGCCTCAAGAATTGACTGCCGCCACGACCTTCCGGGCCGCGTCCGCCATGGTGTCGGCGCTGATGATGGGCAGGCCGGACTCGGCCAGCAGCTTCTTGCCCTCGACCTCGTTCGTTCCCTTCATGCGCACCACAAGCGGCACGCTGAGGTTGACGGCCTTGCAGGCTGCGATCACGCCGGTAGCGATGGTGTCGCACTTCATGATGCCGCCGAAGATGTTGACCAGAATGCCCTTGACGTTCTTGTTTTTGAGCATGATCTTGAAGGCTTCGGTCACCTTCTCGGGGGTAGCGCCGCCGCCCACGTCGAGGAAGTTGGCCGGCTCGGCACCGAACAGCTTGATG
>CAZFKW010000014.1:19225-23917 GCA_964519795.1 uncultured Ramlibacter sp.
GTCCATGGTGGCCATCGCCAGGCCTGCTCCATTGACCAGGCAGCCGATGTTGCCGTCGAGCGAGATGTAGGCCAGGTCGAACTTGGAGGCCTCGACTTCTGCGGCGTCCTCCTCGTCCAGGTCGCGCAAGGCGACGATTTCTGGATGGCGGAACAGGGCGTTCGAATCAAAGTTGAACTTGGCGTCGAGGGCCTTGATGTTGCCGTTGCCTTCGAGGATCAGAGGGTTGATCTCGACCAGGGATGCATCGGTCTCCATGTAGATCTTGTAGAGCTTCTGCAGCACATCGACGGCCTGGGCCTGCGATGCTTCCGGGATTCCGATGCTGGCAGCAAGCTTCCTGCCCTGCCCGTCAGTCAGGCCGGTGGCCGGATCGACGAAATCGGTGTGGATCTTCTCCGGGGAGTCGTGCGCCACTGCCTCGATGTCCATGCCACCTTCGCTGGAGACGATGAAGGCGACCTTCTGGGTGGAGCGGTCGGTCACTGCCGACACGTAATATTCTTTCTTGATATCGGCACCGTCTTCAATCAGCAGGCGCCGGACTTTCTGGCCTTCAGGGCCGGTCTGGTGAGTGACGAGCTGCATCCCGAGGATTTCGCCGGCGAGCTTTTTCACCTCGTCGATGGAGCGCGCCAGCTTGACGCCACCGCCCTTGCCGCGACCACCTGCGTGAATCTGCGCCTTGACGACCCAGACCGGGCCACCGAGCTTCTGGGCAGCTTCCACTGCCTCCTGAACCGTGAATGCCGGGATGCCGCGGGGCACGGGCACACCGAAGTTGCGCAAGATTTCCTTGCCTTGGTATTCGTGAATTTTCATGAGGTATCTCTCAGGAACGGGGTGGATGGTGACCCAACTGGGATTCTTGTGAAAAGCAAAAGGCTGCTGCAGGAAGCAACCGCGAACTGTATCATGCTGCAACGCACCAATTGCGCGCATGCCTTAAAGTGCGTTTTTCAATCCACCCCGGCAGGAAGTCACCAATGCCCAAGGTCTTTATCGACGGCGAAGCCGGAACCACCGGCCTGCAGATCCGCGAGCGGCTCGAAAAGATGCCGCAGGTTGAACTCGTCAGCATCGCGCCCGAGTTGCGTAAGGACGCAACCGCCAAAGGCGAACTGATGGGCAGAGTCGACCTCGTCATCCTGTGCCTGCACGACACGGCGGCCAGGGAGTCGGTGGCGATGATCGATGATCTGACCCGGGCGAGCGGCAGGGGCCCCAGGATCATTGACGCCTCAACGGCCCATCGCGTGGACCCTGACTGGGTGTTCGGCTTTGCCGAGCTTGCCGCAGGACAGCGCGAGGCCATCGTCAACGCAACCCGGGTGTCCAACCCGGGTTGCTACTCGACGGGCGCGATCGCATTGATCCGGCCGCTGGTGGATGCAGGACTGATTCCGCCCGACTTTCCGCTGGCGCTGCCGGCTGTCAGTGGCTATTCGGGCGGCGGACGCACCATGATCGAGGCTTACGAAGAGGGCAGCGCCCCAGCCTTCGAGACCTATGCGTTGGGTTTGAAACACAAGCATTTGCCCGAGATCGTCAGGTACACCGGCCTGACCCGGCGGCCCATCTTCATTCCTTCGGTGGGTAACTTCAAGCAGGGGATGCTGGTCAATCTGCCGCTGCACCTGGACACCTTGCCCGGCAAACCCAAGGCGGGCGACCTTCACGATGCGCTCGCTGCGCACTACAAGGGCAGCGAGTGGGTCAGCGTGGAGCCACCAATGGAAGACGGCAAGATCGATCCGCTTGCACTCAATGGCACGAACAAGATGGAACTGCGGGTGTTCTCGAACGACGAGTTCGGCCAGGCCGTGCTGATCGCACGCCTGGACAACCTGGGCAAGGGTGCCAGCGGCGCCGCAGTACAGAACCTCAAGCTGATGCTCGGGATCTAGAGGCAGTCTTCTTCGTCCGAGCCGGCGACTACCCTTCGCAGGATTTCGGCGCCGAAGCCACGGGACGCCAGGAACCGCATCTGCTTGCCGCGCTCAGCGGCATCTTGGGGGGCTGCCCCGAATTTTTTCCGCCAGACTTCACGCGCGCGCTGTAGCTCGGTAGCCTTGAGTGATTCGACGGCCTGGCCAACCAACTGTGAGTCCAGTCCCTTGGTTTGAAGCTCCTGCTTGATGCGCATCGCGCCCAGCCGCGAAGACCGGCGATTGATCACCGACTCCACGACGCGCTGCTCGCTGATGAAGCCCTTGGCCAGAAGATCATCCAGCACCCGGGCGAGCTGGCCTGGCTCTTCCTCAAAACCGGCGAGCTTGCGTTCAAGCTCGGCGCGGGAGTGCTCGCGCGCCGAGAGATAGCGCAGGGCGCGGCCTTTCAGCGAGAGCACGCCAGCGCCGGCACGCCGGGAAGCGATCTCAGGCATCTACCGCGCCCGGCAGCAGGGGAATCCCAAGGGATTCCCGCACCTTATTCTCGATCTCATGGGCGAGGGCGGTGTTTTCGCGCAGGAACTCGCGGGCGTTGTCGCGGCCCTGGCCGATTTTCTCGCCACCGTAGGCGTACCAGGCACCTGACTTCTCGATGATGCGGGCTTCAACCCCCATGTCGATGATCTCGCCGTGGCGGCTGATGCCCTCGCCGAACAGGATGTCGAATTCCGCAGTCTTGAACGGCGGCGCCACCTTGTTCTTGACCACCTTGACCTTCGTCTCGTTGCCGATCGCGTCCTCACCTTTCTTGATGGTGCCGGTACGGCGGATGTCCAGGCGCACGGAAGCGTAGAACTTCAATGCGTTGCCACCAGTCGTGGTTTCGGGACTGCCAAACATCACCCCGATCTTCATGCGGATCTGGTTGATGAAGATGACCATGCAGTTGGCCTTCTTTATGGTGGCCGTGAGCTTGCGCAATGCCTGACTCATCAGGCGGGCCTGCAGGCCGGGAAGGGAATCACCCATCTCGCCTTCAAGTTCAGCTTTGGGAGTGAGGGCTGCTACCGAGTCCACGACGATCAGGTCCACCGCGCCGGAGCGCACCAGGGAATCCACGATCTCAAGGGCCTGCTCGCCGGTATCAGGCTGGCTGATGAGCAGATCCTGCAAGTTGACGCCCAGGTTCTGGGCGTAATTGATGTCCAGCGCATGCTCGGCATCGACAAAGGCGCATTGGCCACCGAGCTTTTGCATCTCGGCGATGACTTGCAGGGTCAGGGTGGTTTTGCCCGAGGATTCCGGGCCGTAGATTTCAATGACGCGGCCGCGCGGGAGACCGCCGACGCCCAGGGCAATGTCCAGACCCAGCGAGCCGGTTGACACCACCTGAATGTCCTCAATGACCTCGCCCTCGCCCAGGCGCATGATGGTGCCTTTGCCGAACTGCTTCTCGATCTGGGCCAGCGCGGCTTGCAGCGCCTTGGCTTTTTCACTGTTGGGGCCAAGGCCCTTGACGGGTGCATCCATGAAATTCTCCTTGAAAATCAACTGGTTAAGATTGGTTCTGCATCTGCTTTTAATTACAGGCTGGATGCTTGAACAGTACTCTAACGCACGCCGCCTCATTCGGTAAACATGAATTTTCGTCAGTTTGCCTTACTATCTGTCGATGGCTTACAACCCCTCCAACATCCCCGCCGAGGACGGCTGGCGCCAGACCCACCTGGGCCGGCTGCTCGGCGCGGCCATGCGACGGTTCGACGACCGCGTGCTGGCGCTGATGGCGCGCAATGTGGAGGTGCCGCTGGCACTGGCCAACCTGGCCTCGCGAGCACAGGTCAATGCCGCCCATATCCACATCACGCGCCACCTGGCGTTGCGCGGATCGCGGCTCACAGACCTGGCGCAAAACGCCGGCATGAGCAAGCAGGCCATGGGCGACCTGGTGGATCAATGCGAGGCGTGGGGGCTCGTCTTCCGTACGCCGGACCCGCTTGACGCACGCGCCAAGCTCGTGATGTTCACGCCGACGGGACTTGCCTGGCTGCAGGCGTTCCGCGATGCAGTGACCCAGGCAGAAGCGGAATTCCGCAGCGAAGTAGGGGCCGAAGTCGCAACTGTGGTGATGATCGGCCTGGAAGCGTACGCCGCCTGAGAATTTCGGCCGCCAGCAAGGGTGGCAGCCTAGAATTCGGCCAAAGCCGGGACCACGCGCCCCTGACACAAGGAGACAGCCATGCGGATTCTGATCGCCGAGGATGACCAGGTACTGGCCGATGGCCTGTTGCGCACGCTGCGCAGCTCGGGCGCTGCCGTGGACCATGTGTCCAGCGGGACAGAGGCTGACGCCGCGCTCATGACCAACAATGAGTTTGACCTGCTCATCCTTGACCTGGGCTTACCGAAGATGCATGGCCTGGAAGTGCTCAAGCGGCTGCGTGGGCGGAATTCGGCAATGCCGGTGCTCATCCTGACGGCGGCCGACAGCGTGGACGAACGCGTCAAGGGCCTGGATTACGGGGCGGACGACTACATGGCCAAACCGTTTTCGCTCCAGGAACTGGAAGCCCGCGTGCGCGCGCTGATGCGGCGGGGCATGGGTGGCGCCAGCTCCAGCATCAAGCACGGGCCGCTGGTGTATGACCAGGCCGGACGGGTGGCGACGTTTGACGGCAAGATGATCGAGCTGTCCGCGCGCGAGCTGGGCCTGCTGGAGGTGCTGCTGCAACGCGCCGGCCGTCTTGTCAGCAAGGACCAGCTGGTCGAGCGCCTGTGCGAGTGGGGCGAAGAGGTCAGC
>CAZFKW010000015.1:0-4716 GCA_964519795.1 uncultured Ramlibacter sp.
AACAAGGGGACACTTCTATCTGGGAAGAAGGGGACATTACTGTTTGGGGCTCACAGGCGTCAGCGCAAAGGCTGGGCCAGGAAGGCTTCATCAGCCGCGCTCAGGCGCCCCGCTTGCCGTGCTGCGGCGATGAGGTCGGGGCGCCGGCTGGCCGTCAGTTCCAGGCGGCGGTCACGGCGCCAGCGCTCGATCTGCACATGGTGGCCGGACATCAAGGCTGCGGGGACTTTCTCACCATCCCAGTCTTCAGGGCGCGTGTAGTGTGGGCAGTCGAGCAGGCCGTCCAGGGCGGGGTTGAAGCTGTCAGACTGGTAGCTGCCCTCGTCATTCAGAACGCCCGGCTGCAGCCGGGCGACGGCGTCGAGCAGCGCCATGGCGGCAATCTCGCCGCCCGACAGCACGAAGTCGCCCAAGCTGATCTGGACGTCCACATGCCGGTCAATGAAACGCTGGTCGATGCCTTCGTAGCGGCCACAAACCAGCACTGCCCCCTGGCTGGAGGACCACTCCTCGACGCCGGCATGGTCAAGCTGGCGGCCTGCCGGCGAGAACAGCACGACCGGTGCTGCCGCCGGGCGCGCTTCCCGCACGGCAGCCAGGCATCGGGCCAGGGGCCCGGCCATCATCACCATGCCCGGACCGCCACCAAAGGGGCGGTCATCCACGCGGCGGTAGTTGCCCTCGGCGAAGTCCCGCAGGTTCCAGATCTTGACGTCGACCAGGCCTGTCTCCCAGGCGCGCCGGGTCACGCCGCATTTCAGGAAGGGCTCAAAGAGTTCAGGAAAAAGTGTGATGACATCAAAGCGCATGGCACTGGATGTCAGTAGTCGGGCTGCCAATCGACCGTGATGCGGCGTCCCGGCAGGTCCACGCCATCGACAAAGGCGGAGACGAACGGAATCATGCGCTCCAGCGTCTTGCCGTCTTCCGGGTATTCAATAACCAGCACGGTCTGCGGACCGGTCGAAAGCAGTTCTTTCACCTGCCCGAGCGCGGCGCCTTCGCGGTTGACGACGTCGAGGCCTATCAGGTCAACCCAGTAGTACTCGTCAGTCTGTGCCGTCGGGAAACTCGAACGCGGCACGAAGATGCGCGCACCCTTGAGCGCCTCGGCCGCTGTGCGGTCTGACACCTCATCGGCATGGGCCACGATGGTGTCGGAATGCTCTTTGGCCTCGATCACGCGCAGCAGCACCGTGCCGGAGAAGGTCTTGGCGCCTCTCTCGGACGGCTGCAGGTACCAGCGTTTGGAAGAAAAAAGCGCCTCGGGTGTGGCGCTGTGGGGCAGGACCTTGAACCAGCCCTTGATGCCCCAGGCATCGGCGATGCGCCCGACTTCGATGGCATCCGCCGGCAAGGCGGTCGCTTCGAGTCCAGCCAGCATCACCGGACCATCAAACCGCCTTTGCGGCAGCTTGCTGGATCAGACGCTCGACGGTCGGCGAAGCCTGTGCGCCAACACTCTTCCAGTAAGTCAGGCGGTCCTGCGCAATGCGGATGCCTTCCTCATGAGCCTTGGCACCGGGGTTGTAGAAACCCAGGCGTTCGATGAAACGGCCATCGCGGCGAACGCGCTTGTCGGACACAACGATATTGAAAAACGGACGGCCTTTGGAGCCGCCACGGGAGAGTCGAATGACGACCATGATTTATCCTTCGGGGGGTCGATGGCTGCAATGTGCAGCCGGCAACCGGTAATTCCAGCGTTGAGACACGTGACATGGCCACCCGGCCAGCAACACGCTGAAAAGCCTCTGAGTATAACGTTTTCAAATCTTATGCCAATCATTCGCCCCAGCCGTGAAGACGACATTCCCGCCATCACGGCCATTTATGCCCACCACGTGCTCCATGGCACGGGTACTTTCGAGACCGAGCCGCCCATCGCGGCCGACATGGCGGCGCGCCGAGCCGACGTGCTGGCCCGGGGCCTCCCCTACCTCGTGTCGGAGGAGGATGGCCAGGTGCTGGGCTTTGCCTACTGCAACTGGTTCAAGCCAAGGCCGGCCTACCGGTTTTCCGCTGAGGACTCAATCTACATGGCAGCAGGAACAAGCGGCAAGGGGAACGGAAAAGCCCTGCTGCGAGCGCTGGCCTCCCACGCCGAAGCAGCAGGAGTACGCAAGCTCATCGCCGTCATCGGCGACTCGGGCAACGCCGGCTCAATCGGTGTGCACAGGGCCGTCGGCTTTACACATGTCGGTGTGCTCAAGTCCTGCGGCTGGAAGTTCGGCCGATGGCTGGACGTCGTGCTGATGGAAATGCCCTTGGGCCCTGGGGATACCACCGCAGCGGAGTAAGCTCTGCCACACATGAAAAACAAGACTCTCGCCACCTGGCTGGCATTCGTTGGCGGCCCGATGGGGTTACACCGGTTCTATCTCTTCGGACTGACTGACATGGTGGGCTGGATGCTGCCCATCCCCACGGCCCTGGGCCTCTACGGCATCCAGCGCGTGCAGATGCTGGGCCAGGACGACCAGATGAGCTGGTACCTGATCCCGCTGCTGGGCTTCACCATTGCGGGATGTGCACTCACAGCCATCGTCTATGGCCTGATGACCACGGAGAAATGGAACGCGCGCTTCAATCCGCAAGCGGCGCCGGATGCCGCGCCGGGCCGCACGAACTGGTTGACGATTGGTGCAGTCGTGGCTTCGCTGCTGATAGGCACAACGGTGCTGATGGCCAGCATTGCCTTCAGCTTCCAGCGTTATTTCGAGTACCAGATCGAGGAGGCGCGCAAGATTTCGCAGTAGGGCTGTTCAATCAGTCGAGGACAGAGCTTGCCGCTGCGCGGCTGCGGTCTGTCCCGCGATGTCTCAGAAGATCTGCAGGCTCACCCAGTAAGCAATCGCCGCAACGAAGGCGCTGGCGGGGATTGTCAGGATCCAGGCCCAGACAATATTGCCTGCCACCCCCCATCGCACTGCGCTTGCCCGGCGGGTGGAACCCACGCCCACGATTGCCCCGGTAATGGTATGCGTGGTAGACACCGGAATGCCCAGGCCCGTCGCCAGGAACAGCGTCAGGGCGCCGCCGGTCTCGGCACAGAAGCCTCCAACGGGCTTGAGTTTGGTGATTTTCTGGCCCATGGTCTTCACAATGCGCCAGCCGCCAAACATGGTGCCCGCCGCGATGGCTACGTAGCAGCTCACAATGGTCCAGGTCGGCGGCGCTGAAGCGGTCGCCGAGGTGTAGCCTGTGGCGATCAGCAGCATCCAGATGATGCCGATCGTCTTTTGGGCATCGTTGCCGCCATGGCCCAGGCTGTAGGCACCCGCAGAGACGAGTTGCAGCCTGCGGAACCACCGGTCTATGCGCGATGGCGTCGCCCGCCGGAACACCCAGGACACACCCACCAGCATCAACGAGCCCAGCAGGAAACCCAGCAAGGGCGACACGAAGATAAAAGCGACAGTCTTGAACACCCCGCCCGAGATGAGCGCCCCGGCCCCTGCCTTGGCCATGACCGCGCCCACAATACCGCCGATCAGCGCATGGGACGAGCTGCTGGGAATACCGTAGTACCAGGTGATGAGGTTCCAGGTGATGGCGCCGACCAGTGCGCCAAACACGACGTGGGTGTCCACCACCCCGGGCTGGACAATCCCCTTGCCCACCGTGGCAGCAACGCTGAGGTGGAATACGAAGATGGCGACGAAATTGAACGTCGCGGCAAACAGCACGGCCTGGCCTGGCTTGAGCACGCCGGTGGAGACGACTGTCGCAATTGAATTGGCCGCGTCGTGAAAGCCGTTCATGAAGTCGAACACCAGTGCCAGCACGACCAGCATCACCACTATCCACAGCGCCACCTGAACCGTTGTCATTGGCCGGCCCCGGTCAGGAGTTCTCGAGGACGATGCCCTCGATGAGGTTGGCAACGTCCTCGCACTTGTCGGTGATCGTCTCCAGCAGTTCGTAGATCGCCTTGAGCTTGATCACTTCGCGCACGTCGGGCTCCTCGCGGAACAGCTTGCTCATGGCGGCCCGCATGACACGATCGGCATCGCTTTCAAGCTGGTCGATCTCCTCGCAGGTCTTCAGCGCGGCCTCGGCGGTCGCAGGCTCTGCCACATTCGCGATCAGGGAGACAGCGTGCCTGACGCGCTCGCAGCACTTCACGCTGAGGTCGGTCAGCCGCGTGATTTCCTCGGTCATGTGGCGCACGTCATACAGCGCCATCGTCTCGGCGGAGTCCTGGATCAGGTCGGCCACGTCGTCCATCGTGTTGATCAGCGAGTGGATCTGGTCGCGGTCGATGGGCGTGATGAAGGTCTTGTGCAGCGTCCTGTTGACCTCATGGGTGATTCGGTCGGCGCCGCGCTCGGCGTTGTCCACATCCTGGTTGTATTTTTCGCGGAGGGTGGGGTCGGCATAGTTGGCGACCAGCTGCGAGAAGGCCCGCGCGGCCTCGACGATCTTGTCGGCGTGCTGGTTGAACAGCTCGAAAAAGTTGCCTTCGCGCGGCAACAGCTTGCCAAACAGCATGAGGGACTCCTGGGGAATATGTCAGATTGATGACGTTTTTGTGACTGGGCGCGAGTTTACCCGCCTGCGCCAGTCCAGCCCGGACGGCAGCGCTCAGTTGCTGCGAAAGATGAAGTACACCGCACCGACCATGCAGAGCGCGGCCCAGACATAGTCGAGCTTGAACGGCTCCTTGAGGTAGAACATGGCAAAGGGCACGAACACGCTCAGCGTGATCACCTC
>CAZFKW010000015.1:4740-8207 GCA_964519795.1 uncultured Ramlibacter sp.
TTCGCGGGCACCTGCAGCAGGTACTCGAACAGCGCGATGCCCCAGCTGACCAGCGCCGCGAAGTACCACGGCGCCGTCGCCATGTTCTTCAGGTGCCCGTACCAGGCAAAGGTCATGAAGACATTGGAGGCTGTCAGCAGCACAATGGTCTGCAGCGACACGGGCAGGTTCTGGAGGGCTTGCATGCCCCGGATTATCGTGTGCCGATGCGGGAAATGGACTGCCCCGCCACGGCGTCGAGTTGGGCGGGAGTGACCAGCCCAGGCGCAATTTCGGCCAGTGGAACGAGCACAAATGCCCGTTCTTTCATTCGTGGGTGCGGGATGTCCAGGGTGTCGCTGTTCACCGTCAGGTCAGCGTACAAAAGGACGTCCAGGTCCAGCGTCCGCGGCGCGTTGCGCCAGGGGCGCTCCCGCCCTTCGGAGAGTTCCAGCGCCTGCAAGGCGCGGAGTAGTCCGTCGGGTGCAAGGCCCGTTTCAATCCGGACGACCGCATTGATGTAATCGGGTCCGCCAGAATCGAGCGGAGCTGTCCGGTAAAGCGACGACCGGGCCGTCACCTGCGTCGAAGGCAAGGCATTGATCGCGTCCATGGCTCGCTGCAGCGTTGCACCAGCGTCTCCCAGGTTTGCACCCAGTGCGACATATGCCGTGACCGGCCCGGCCATGCCGGGCTTCAGCCGCCGGCTTCCGGCGCAGATTCGCCGGTGCCTCTGGCCCCGTTCGGTCGCCTGCGACGGCGGCGCTTGCGCGGCGCATCTGAAGCCCCTTCCCCATCAGGTGGTTCACCGGATCGCCCCGTCGCCCCTGCAGGCGCTGCAGCGGCCGCAGGCTTCACCGCATGAGCGCGCGGCTGGCGGCCCTGGCCACTTTGCTCCTCGCGCGCCTGGTCGAGCAGGTCGTGACGGGTCGTGTCGTCCGCCATGCTGAATTCCTGCCACCAGTCGGCCAGAACAACGTCGATCTCGCCGGCATCGGCACGCAGGCGCATGAAGTCAAAACCGGCGCGAAAGCGCGGCTGGTCCACCAGGCTGAAGGGGGTATTGCCCAGGCGTTTTTCAAAGCGGGGCTGCATCATCCAGATCTCGCGCATCTCCCCGGCCAGTTTGCCGCGCCCGGAGACATCACCGATGCGGGACTCAAACACCTCCTCTATGGCGTCCTGCAGGGCCGGGAACGGGGGCTGGCGCTGGGCACGTCGCCTGGCCCAGCCGTCCCGCACGTCGGCCCATAGCACGCAGGCCAGCAGGAAGCTGGGTGCGACCGGCTTGCTTTCGTTGACGCGCCGGTCCGTGTCCTGCAGCGCCGCAGCAACAAACGGTGTGCCCGCCCGCTCGACCACCACATCCAGCAAGGGGTAGATGCCGCGTGCCATGCCCAGCAGTTCGAGCTGTTCAATTGTGGCCACCGCATGGCCCGTCTGCAACAGCTTGAGCATCTCGTCAAACAGGCGGCTTTGAGGCACGTCCGCCAGCAGCGTCTTCATTTCCTTGAGCGGCGCAGCGGTTTTCGGGTCCAGCGTGAACCCAAGGGGACTGAGTTTGGCGGCAAAGCGGACGGCACGGATGATCCGCACCGGGTCTTCGCGGTACCGCGTGGCCGGATCGCCGATCATGCGCAGCGTGAGCTTCTTTGCATCCTTGATGCCGCCGTGGTAGTCCACCACCACCTGGGTTTCGGGGTCGTAGTACATGGCGTTGACCGTGAAGTCACGCCGCGTGGCATCTTCATCCTGCGGGCCCCAGACGTTGTCGCGCAGCACGCGGCCCGATGCGTCCACTGCATGCTTCATGCCCGCAAGTTCGCTCCTGCTGGTTTTTTCGTTGCCGGGCACAGCCTCTGACGCGGTGTTATCCATCGAGGCCCGGAAGGTGGACACCTCGATCACCTCGTGCTCGCGACCCCGGCCGTACACCACGTGGACGATGCGGAACCGGCGGCCGATGATGAAGGCCCGCCGGAACAGGCTCTTGACCTGCTCGGGCGTGGCATTGGTGGCCACGTCAAAGTCCTTCGGGCGCAGGCCCAGCAGCAGGTCACGCACCGCGCCGCCGACGATGTAGGCCTCGTATCCACCCTGCTTGAGGGTGCGCACGACGTTGATGGCGCGGTCGTCCACCAGGGCGGGGTTGATGCCGTGGACTTCGTGCCCGCATTCCTCACGCTTGCCGAATTTGGGCTTCCTGCCCCTGCCCGCGCCCGCGCCCGCAGGCGACTTTCCCAGCAGCTTGTCGATGAATGTCTTGATCATGAAATTTTCTGAAACAGGTCCAGTATGCGCCATCCGCGCTCGCCGGCAATCGCCCTCAGGCGATCGTCAGGATTGGTCGCCACCGGCTGGTTGACTTTCTCCAGCAGCGCCAGGTCGTTGATGGAGTCAGTGTAGAAGATGCTGTCAACATCCGCCCAGGTGGTTTTGCGGGCGGCCAGCCACTGCTCCATCCGGGTGACTTTACCCTCCCGGGCGGAGGGTACGCCCTTGATCTCCCCGGAGATCCAGCCGCCGGCACCGCGCTCCAGTTCCACCGCGATGAGTTCGCGGACTCCAAATGCGTCGGCAATTGGCCGGGTGACGAATTCATTGGTGGCCGTGATGATGACGACTTCATCCCCTGCGTCCTGGTGGCGCCGCACCAGGTCCACGGCCGCAGTGTTTATTGCGGGCCGCACCACCTCCTGCATGAAACGCTCCCGCGCTGCAAGCGCAGCGGCCTCCCCGCGCAACCGCACGGCGTCCGTGGCAAAACGAACATAGTCGTGGATGTCCAGCGTCCCCGCCTTGTAGTGTGCAAAGAACTCGTCATTGCGACGGCCAAACTCCACAGGGTCTGTCCAGCCGATCTGCGTGGTGAAGACGCCCCAGGAGTAGTCGGAATCGATCGGCAGCAGCGTGTGGTCCAGGTCGAACAGGACCAGCCGTGGATATGTGGCCCCCACGCTTGTCACTTCGTGTACTGCGCTGCCCCCCGAGGGGGCGCGTTCGCCTTGGGACGGCCCGGCGGCGAACGTGGCCCCCACGCTTGTCACTTCGTGTACTGCGTTCATTGCGACTCCAGCATCGACTTGATGAGCGGTATCGTGATGCCGCGCTTGGTCTGCAGGGCGTAGCCGTCCAGCTGGTCGAGCAGTTGCATCAGGCTGCCAAGGTCACGCGAGAAGCGCGTGAGCATGAAGTCCATGACCTCATCCCCGAGAAAAATGCCGCGCGCGTCGGCTTCCTGGCGCAGAACCGCCCGGCGCTCGGGCTCGCTGAGTACCTGGAGCTGGAATACATGGCCCCAGCCCAGCCTGGTGCGAAGGTCTTCACGCAGCTTGAGGTCGGCGGGCGGCAGTTCGCCCGCAGCCAGCACCCAACGCTGGTGGGTCTGGGCATTGACGAACCAGTTGAAGGCGGTGTGCTGCTGGACGGCGGTGTACAGGTGAACCTCGTCCAGCAGGACGGCGACCCACTTTTCGTCGTACTCCGGA
>CAZFKW010000015.1:8217-9350 GCA_964519795.1 uncultured Ramlibacter sp.
TTCGTGCATGGAAGCATCCAGCCAGCCCACATGGTGCTGCGAACTGGCTCCCTGCTCCCGCAGTGCCTCGCGAACGCTCTTGAGGAGGTGGGTCTTGCCACTGCCGCCCGCACCCCAGAGGTACGTGGGCACCGGCGAGCGCGTCGGGTTACCCGACCACAACTGCAGGTGGCGGACCACTGCTTCATTGGGGCCGGCAAAAAAGCTGCCCAGCGTGGGGCCTGTGGCCAGTCCGATGTCAAGCGCAAGCTGTTTCATGCCGGCGTCAACGGGCCGCAGCGAAACGGCAAAGCCGGACAACATGGTTCCGGGCGGAAATGAATTGCATACAGCAGCGCAGGGGTTAACCCGTAAAATCTGCGCAAATTCTATCGGGCTATCCTGTAGCCTCCATTCATGAGCCAAATCCCGCTTTCGTACAAAGATGCCGGCGTTGACATTGACGCCGGCGATGCGCTGGTTGAACGCATCAAGCCGCTGGCCAGAAAAACCATGCGCGAGGGCGTGCTGGCCGGCATTGGCGGCTTCGGCGCACTGTTTGAGGTGCCCAAGCGCTACAAGGAGCCGGTGCTTGTCAGCGGCACTGACGGCGTGGGCACGAAGCTGAAGCTGGCCTTCGAGTGGGGCATGCATGACTCCGTGGGCATCGACCTGGTGGCCATGAGCGTCAATGATGTGCTGGTGCAGGGGGCCGAGCCCCTGTTCTTCCTGGACTACTTTGCCTGCGGCAAGCTGGATGTGGACACGGCCGCGGCAGTAGTGGGCGGCATCGCCCGGGGCTGCGAGCTGTCGGGCTGCGCACTGATCGGCGGCGAAACGGCCGAAATGCCCGGCATGTACCCGGCCGGCGAATATGACCTGGCCGGCTTTGCAGTCGGCGCGGTCGAAAAGTCGAAGATCCTGACAGGCAAGGACGTGACCCCCGGTGACATCGTGTTGGGCCTGGCGTCCAGCGGCGTGCACTCCAACGGCTTCAGCCTGGTGCGCAAATGCATAGAGCGCGCAGGTGCGGACCTGCCTCATGCCCTGGACGGCAAGCCGTTCCGCCAGGCTGTCATGGAGCCGACCCGCCTGTACGTGAAGAACGTGCTCGCCGCGCTGGCCGCGCACCCGGTCAGGGCCCTGGCCCACAT
>CAZFKW010000015.1:9360-11209 GCA_964519795.1 uncultured Ramlibacter sp.
CAGCCCACCTGAAAAAAGGCAGCTGGCCGCAGACGGAGCTCTTTGCGTGGCTGCAGAAAACAGCCGGGATTGACGACCATGAGATGAACCGGACCTTCAACAACGGCATCGGCATGGTCGTCGTGGTTCCGGCTGCCGACGCACAGGCCACCGCAGCGACCCTGCGAGATGCAGGTGAGGCTGTGTACGAGATTGGCGTCATCGCCACGCGCGGCGACAGCGCCGCTGTTGTGCTCGGCTGACCGGCCCCAAGCCATGACCGCCAGACTGTCAATGGCGCTCATGCTGTTGGCGGCGCTGCTGGCATCCAGCCCGGCCTCGTCCACCCCCTACACAGTGGCCCGCAGTGGCGTGATCGACCTGCGCGGGCAGGACCTTGACAAAGGTCCACCCGTGGAGCTTGCCGGCGAATGGGGCTTTGCCTGGATGCGCTTTACGGACCCCCGGCAAAGCGGCAACCCTGCCCTTCCAGGTGCCGGCCCTGCGGCCCTTGCAACCGTCCCGGGTTCCTGGGCCGGCGTCAGCGCAGACGGCAAGGCTCCAGGTTCCGACGGTCATGCCAGCTATTCGTTGCAAGTCCTGTGCGACCCAGGCCAGCAACTGGCCTTGCTCGTTCCCATGGAACGCACGGCGCTCCGACTGTATGTCAATGGCCGCTTCGTGGCCCGGCAGGGTGAACCGGGACCAGGTCCCGCAGCAGCGTTCGGCGCCGTACAGCGCCGCGCGCAGGTCACACCGGCGTTCGCCTGCCCGCTCAACATCGTCATGCACCTGTCGAGCTATGAGCATCGGGCGGGCGGCTTTGTACGCAGCCTGCTGGCGGCCCCGCATGAGCAGCTGGTCACCCTGCGCGAGCAGCGGCTGTCGCTGGACGCGGGCCTGCTCGGGTCGTTCCTGGTGCTCGGGCTGATTCCGGTGCTGTTCTTCGCGGCCCGACCCAAGGACAAGACGCCATTGCTGTTCGGCCTGTTCTGCTTTGCCATCGCCTGCTACGCAGACCTCACGGGAGAGCGCGCGCTGCTGCAGATCGTGTCACACGAGACCGCCTGGAGCACCTACCTGCGCCTTGAATACCTCAGCTGGTTCCTCACGCAACTCTTCTTCGCACTGTTTGCCTGGAAACTGTTTGACAAGGAGTTCAGCCGCCTCGTCATCCGCTTCATCCTGGCGGCCTGCGGTGTGGCCATGGTATTCGTCCTGTTGATGCCGGCACGCACCTTCAGCTACCTGGCGCCAGCGGGCCAGGTGCTGTCTGTCGCCATAGGCGCTTACGTCACGGTCGTCGCAGCACTGGCCGCGCGCAGGCGCAGGGTGGGCGCAACTGCATTTCTTGCGGGCATGGCGTTCCTGCTGCTTGTCGTGCTGTTTGACACCTTGCAGTACAACCGCGGCCAGACCACCGCAAGCTTCACGCCTGTGGGCCTCCTCCTGTTTGTGCTGGCGCCCGCCATTGCGCTGGCCAGGCGGCTGGCCCGCGCACTCAATGCAGAAGAGCTGCGGGCTCTGGAGCAAAGGGAAAAGGCAAACCTCCTGGTGCGCAGCACGCGGGCCGGCATCTATGACCTGGACACGACACGGGAGTTGACGACCTGGTCCGCGCGGCTCAAGGAAATGCTGGGCCATGCAGCCGATGCCGATACATCGGCTTGGCCGCCCCTGCAGGAATTCATCCACCCTGATGATCGCGCAGAAGTGCAACGCAGCTTTGCGGCGCAGATGAACGACCGCTCGGTCGCCAGCGGCGAACTTCGGCATGCGCCGCGCGAGTACCGGCTGCTGCGCGCCGACGGCACCTCAATCTGGGTCCTTGCAGAAGCCATCAGCCTGACCGGCAGCGACCGGCGCCCAT
>CAZFKW010000015.1:11219-23626 GCA_964519795.1 uncultured Ramlibacter sp.
CTCTTTCATTGACATCACCGAGCGCCGCAGCATGGAGGACAATCTGCGCGCACCCCACGAACGCATCGCCGCACAGGCGGCGCAGCTGGAGCGCCAGAATGAGGCACTCATGGCACCTGCGCACACGCCACTTGCAACCGGTGCCGCAAGCGGCGAAGATTCCACGGCCACGCGCTCAACGGGCCGGGCCCCCAAGAACTGATCACAACAGGAACCGCTCCCATGGAACTCGTCAGGAAAATTCTCGCGGTCGATGATGATCTGGCCGTCCTTGAGTATCTGCAGGCCAAACTGGGTGGTGACTACACCGTCGTCACCACGCACCAGCCTGCGGCCGTACTGCCTCTGGCCCGGCAGGAGCAGCCGGACCTGGTCATCTGCGACATCGACATGCCCGGCACTGACGGTGGCGATGTGGCGGCAGCGCTCGCGGCTGACCCGGCCACCCGCAGCATCCCCATCCTTTACCTCACCGCCATCCTCTCCGAAGACGAAGCCCGGGACCTGGGCGGCATCGTGGGCGGCCGCCCGGGGATCTCCAAGCATGCACCGGCCAGGGAACTCATCGCCCGCGTTCGCTCGATGATCCCGGGATAGCGCGGCTGGCAGAGCGGAGGCGTCGCTCCCGCGCCACTGCTATTGAAAACCTAGCGGAAAAAGCCCGTCCTTTCTGGACTCTTCGGCGTTTTTGTACCAAACTGTATTTTCTTGCAGTATTGGAAGTTCTCCATGCCTGTCATCGCCATCGTCAACCGCAAGGGCGGTAGCGGGAAAAGTACACTGGCCGCCCACATCGCAGCCTGGTGCGCCCGCCAGGGAAGCTCGGTCATGCTGGGGGACGTGGACCGCCAGCAGTCGTCGCGCGGCTGGCTGCGCCGCCGTGACCCGGCGCTGCCGTCCATCGCGCCCTGGGCGCTGGACCAGAAGAATGTGCTGCGCGTGCCCACCGGCATTACCCACGTGGTACTGGACACGCCGGGCGGCCTGCATGGTTTTGAACTGGCGCGCGTGGTGATGTTCGCCGATGCCATCCTGATGCCGGTCTGCCACTCGGTGTTCGACCGCGAATCCGCGGCGGCGTGCCATGCCGAGCTGATCGCCTTGCCGCGAGTGGCCAGCGGGCGCTGCAGGCTGGCGACCGTCGGCATGAGGATTGATGGCCGTACCCGTGCGGCCGAGACGCTGCGGGACTGGTCTGACGGCATCGGCGTGCCTTTTCTCGGCGCGCTGCGCGAGACCCAGCTCTATGTGCGCAGTCTTGAGCGTGGCCTGACCATGTTTGACCTGCCACCCCAACAGGCCGCTGCAGACCTGGCGCAGTGGGAGCCGATCCTGAGCTGGCTGTCCCCTCTGCTCTATCCCATGCAGGCGGCAAACGACCCCACGCCTGTGACCGAGCACAGCGCCACCCGGCTGGGAACGTCACGCCCTCAGAACCTGATGCCGGCGCAGGAGTCGCTGGTCCATGGCGGGCGGCTGTCCGTGTTGACGCCGCACCGGGCGCCTGCACCGCCCGCCCCTGCTCCAGTCCGCGCAGCGCTCACCCGGCCCGAGGGCTTGTCAGGCGGGCTGCACATTCCACAGTTCCTCAAGCGAGGCGCCTGAGACGGGCTCTGGAAAATCGAAGGGGGCCGGCGAATCCGAACACGAATGCCTGGCGCAGGCCTGGCCGGGACATGCTCAGCTTGGCGCCCGGCGCAAGGCAGTGACGCGGTCGGCGATGACATCAATGTCCAGCGCCTCCTCCGCGTGCACCAGGTAGGTCTCCAGATCTGCAACCGCAAGCCGGGCATTGCCCTGCTCGGCATGGGCCAGTCCCCTGTCGCGGAACTCACTCCAGGCATCAGGCAACAGGATCACCAGGCGATCCTGCACCGCAATCAGCCGGACCCAGTCTTCCTGTGTCTTGTGGATCTCCTTCAAATTGCGCAACATGCGGGCGATGATGTCGCGCGGCGGCGCCGCCTGCAGGTACAGGCCCAGCGGCACCTCGAACTCATCAACCAGGCCACTGCGCCGCTTGTAAGGCTCAAGGCGCTCGGCCAGTTCCTCCCGGCTCAGCGACTGGCCGGTGAACGGGTCGATCACGACCTGGCCCTTGGGCAGGTTGACCTTGACCATGAAATGCCCCGGAAACCCGACACCGCGCGCATGCAGGCTCAGGCCCTGGGCAAGCTCCATCCAGAGCACCGCCAGCGAGATCGGGATACCCCGGCGCGTGCGCAGCACGGCATTGAGGTAGCTGTTGTCCGGGTCGTAGTAGTCGTTGATGTTGCCGCCAAAGCTCAGGTCGCGGAAGAAGAACTGGTTGAGGACCCTCAGGCGCTGCAGGGGCCCGGCGTCGGCCGGCAGCCTGCGCTTCAGGCGGGCGAGCAGCTGGTCGACATCACCCAGGACCTGCTGCACGTCAAGCTCCGGGTACTCGTCCTGCGCCAGGCTGATGGCCGCCTCCAGCAGGGGAAAGTGATCGTCGCTCTGCACCAGCGAGGTGAAATATTCGAGCGGCGTTGGCGCAGAAAAGCTGAACTGCATGGGTATTTGTAATGGACGCCCGCAACGGCGTCAAGTGAAGAACCCCGCACCTACCGGCGCGTGAATTGCCGCAGTTTCACACCCGCTGCCCAGAGCGCCAGGAAGTAGATGGCCGCAGAGCCGCACAGGACCGCCGCCATCAGGCCGGCGCGAACCAGGCCGCGTGCCTGCAGGCCGGTCCAGTTGAAGGCGCCGTTGGCCCACATAAGAAACACCGCCAGCAATGCACTGGCCGCCACCACCTGCATCGCGAACACGCCCCATCCACCCGACGGCTTGTAGCTCCCGCGCCGCAGGAGGCCTGCCAGCAGCCAGACCGCATTGATGATGGCGCCAAGGCCGATGGCCAGTGCCAGCCCGGCATGCTGGAACAACGGAACCAGCACAGTATTGAGCAACTGGGTCAGGACGAGCACGATAACGGCAATGCGCACTGGTGTCCGGATGTCCTGGCTGGCATAAAAGCCCGGCGCGAGCACCTTGATGGCGACCAGGCCGACCAGCCCCGCACCGTAACCCATCAGCGCGGTGGTGGTCTGCTGCACATCGTTGGCCGTAAATGCGCCATAGTGATACAGCACGCTCACCAATGGCCGCGAGAATGTGAGCAGCGCTACCGCGCACGGCACGGCCAGCAGCACGACAAGGCGCAGCCCCCAGTCCAGCATGGCCGAATACCGGTCCGGGTCATTCGCCGCCTTGGCCGATGCCAGCTGCGGCATCAGCACGACGCCAAGGGCAACGCCGAGCATGGCCGTCGGAAATTCCATCAACCTGTCTGCATAACCGAGCCAGCTCACGCTGCCCGTCGCCAGGTGCGAGGCAATCTGGGTGTTGATGAGCAGGGAGATCTGTGCCACGCTCACGCCAAACAGCGCCGGCACCATGAGCCTTGCAATATTGCGGGTGGCCGGGTCACGCCAGGCATCGCGGAAGGCACGCAAGCCCAGGCCAAGGCGGGGGAACATGCCAATGCGGATGAGCGCAGGAACCTGCAAAGCCAGCTGCAATGCGCCGCCCACCATCACGCCTGCACCCATGGCATAGATCGGCTCAATGCCCCGCGACTGGAACCAGGGCGCCCCCCACCAGGCCGCGCCGATCATGCCGACATTGAGCAACACCGGCGTGGCCGCCGGGATGGCATAGCGCTTCCAGGTGTTGAGCACACCGGCCGACAGCGCCACCAGTGACATGAAGGCGATGTACGGAAACATCCATCGCGTCATGAAGACGGCCGCCTCGAACCCGCGCATATCCTGCTTGAGCCCGCTGGCCATCATCCAGACCAGGGCGGGCGCAGCCGCCACGCCAATGACGCAGGTCAGCAATAGCGCCCAAACCAGCAGGGTGGCAACCCGGTCCACCAGCAGCCGGGTGGCTTCTTCGCCATGCTGTTCCTTGCTGGCTGCCAGCACCGGCACAAAGGCCTGGCTGAACGCCCCCTCGGCGAACAGCCGGCGGAACAGGTTGGGAATGCGGAAAGCGACGTTGAACGCGTCCGTCATGGCGCTCGCGCCAAACGTAGCCGCCATCAGCAGCTCGCGCACCAGCCCCGTGATGCGCGACAGCAGCGTGAACAGGGAAACGGTGGAAGCAGCTTTGAAAAGACTCACACAGGTAGTTTAGACGGGCAAAAGGAAGTCCACGTGAAGCGAAGAAGTGAGTGAAGTCCAGGGCGCGCGTAGCGCCGCCGTTCGTGGGAGCCGTGGAACCGGCTCCGCCGGGCCACTGGCTCCGCCCCCCAGTGGGGGGAGACGGCCCAGAGGGCCGTTTCGGGGGCGTTATATAATCATTGGCTTTGCTGCAACATCCTCAGACCCTCCAAAGGAATCCTCATGGCATCAGCCAAACCCAAAAAGAAGAACCCGCGCCTGGCATCAGGCCGCAAACGTGTCCGCCAGGACACCAAACTCAACGCTGCGAACACCTCGCTGCGCTCCAAATACCGCACCGCCGTGAAGAATGTCGAGAAGGCAGTTGCCTCCGGCGACAAGTCCAAGGCAACGGACGCTTTCGCCAAGGCGCAAAGCATTGTGGACATCGTGGCCGACAAGGGCATCTTCCACAAGAACAAGGCCGCGCGCGACAAGAGCCGTCTGGCCTCCAAGGTGAAGGCCCTCGCCCTCGCCGCCCCCAAGGCCTGACCCCAAGTCAGGCCACGCCCGGGCTGTTCATTCAGCCCGCTGTTTGAACCGGGTGCGCTGCAGCAAAGTGAGAAAGCCGTCGAAAGACGGCTTTTTTCATGGGCGCACGGTTTTCAGGGTCTGGCGTCGGGCACGAGGCAGGCCTCGACCACCTGCAGGTCATTGTCGCGTGCGAAGTTGAGACAGAAGTCCCACGCCATGGGCTCATGGTCGCGCAACTCGCGGTCCACGATCACGCATTTGATGCCGTTGACCGTCGTCGGCACACACCAGGGCGAGTAACTCAGGTGGCTGCCAGGTTGCGCACCTCCGGGCCTGAATGAACACATGACACCCGCCAGCCTCTCGGCCCAGTCGCTCGGGCGAAAGGCCTTACCCTCCCGGGTCAGGCCCTGGATGAAGACTTGCTTGGCAGTGTCGGAGACCATCGGGTAGAGGTTACTTGCAGTATGCGGCAGCGAAAGGATCACTCATGCTGCAGCGCACAAGAATTCTATCTTATATAAGACTTGAGACCAGGATGCGGGGGCGCATCGCAGTGATGCGGAATTGTCAAAGCTGCAAGCAATCCCTGGGCCTAGAATTGCGCTTCAACGGCTCAACGCTTTCGTTGGGCCGCTTTGT
Organism: uncultured Ramlibacter sp.; assembly: GCA_964519795.1. Classification (GTDB taxonomy): domain Bacteria; phylum Pseudomonadota; class Gammaproteobacteria; order Burkholderiales; family Burkholderiaceae_C; genus JACMQX01. The sequence continues at coordinate 16,523 of CAZFKW010000015.1, forward strand.
TTAGCGCCTGATTTTTCTGGAGTGACGCATGAACGCAGCCGCGCCCGCTTTTATTGAAGCCACCTCACCTCACGTGATGAACACCTACGGCCGCGTGCCGATCGCACTGTCGCATGGCCAGGGCTGCCGCGTCTGGGATGTCAACGGCAAGGAATACCTGGACGCGCTGGGCGGCATTGCAGTCAACACACTGGGGCACAACCACCCCAGGCTGGTGCCGGCATTGCAGGACCAGATCGCCAAAATCATCCACAGCTCCAACTACTACCATGTGCCCAACCAGGAAAAACTGGCAGCCAAACTGGTGGAACTATCGGGCCTGACCAATGTATTTTTCTGCTGCACCGGCCTTGAAGCCAACGAAGCCGCCCTGAAGCTGGCGCGCAAGTTCGGCCATGACCGGGGCATCGAGCGGCCCGAGATCGTGGTCTATGAGAAGGCCTTCCATGGCCGAAGCATCGCCACGCTGTCAGCGACGGGCAACCCCAAGGTGCAGGCCGGCTTCGGCCCGCTGGTCGAGGGCTTCATCCGGGTGCCGATGAACGACATTGAGGCCCTGAAGAAGGCCACCCAGGGCAACCCCAATGTGGTGGCCGTGTTTTTTGAAACCATCCAGGGCGAAGGCGGCGTCAACCCGATGCGCATCGAATACCTGCAGCAGGTGCGCAAGCTGTGCGATGAGCAGGACTGGCTCATGATGATTGACGAGGTGCAGTGCGGCATGGGCCGCACCGGCAAATGGTTCGCCCACCAGTGGGCCGGCATCAAGCCTGACGTGATGCCCCTGGCCAAGGGCCTGGGTTCGGGCGTGCCCATTGGGGCTGTGGTCGCAGGCCCGAAGGCCGCCAACATTTTCCAGCCGGGCAACCATGGCACCACCTTCGGCGGCAATCCGCTGGCCATGCGGGCCGGCGTGGAAACGATCCGCATCATGGAAGAAGACGGCCTGATGGCAAACGCGGCCAGTGTGGGTGCGCATTTGAAGGCGGCACTGGAGCGCGGGCTGGCCGGCGAAAAAGGCCTGAAGGAAATCCGCGGCCAGGGCCTGATGCTCGGCGTTGAACTGGCAAAGCCTTGTGGTGCACTCGTCCAGCGTGCCGCAGACACGGGCCTGCTGATCAGCGTGACGGCAGACACTGTGATCAGGCTTGTGCCTCCCCTCATCCTGACGGAAGCGGAGGCCGACGAAATCGTCGCCATACTGGTGCCGCTGATCAAGCAGCTTCTGTCGGAATAGGCAGGCCATGTCAATAAAACACTACCTTCAGTTCAGCGACCTGACAGCAGCGGAATACGCCTGGCTGTTTGACCGCGCAGCCATCATCAAAAAGAAATTCAAGTCCTACGAAAAGTACCATCCGCTGGCCGACCGCACACTGGCCATGATCTTCGAGAAGGCCTCCACCCGCACGCGCGTGAGCTTCGAGGCCGGCATGTACCAGCTGGGAGGCTCCGTGGTTCACCTGACCACGGGGGATAGCCAGCTCGGCCGCGCCGAGCCAATTGAAGACAGCGCCAAGGTCATCAGCCGCATGGTGGACCTCGTGATGATCCGCACCTTCGGGCAGGACAAGATCGTGCGCTTTGCCGAGCATTCGCGCGTTCCGGTGATCAATGGGCTGACCAACGAATTCCACCCGTGCCAGATCCTGGCCGACATCTTCACCTTTCTCGAGCACAGGGGTACGAGTCCGGAAGGAAGGCCGGACCCGGCTTTCCTGAAGGGCAAGACCGTCGCCTGGGTCGGTGATGGCAATAACATGGCCAACACCTGGCTGCAGGCCAGCGAGATCCTCGGCTTCAAGGTACACCTGAGCACTCCCGGCGGTTATGAGGTGGATCAGTCCATTGCCGGCATCCGCTCGGCCGACAGCTACAAGGTGTTCAAGGATCCGATGGATGCCTGCGCCGGAGCAGACCTTGTCACGACCGACGTCTGGACCAGCATGGGCTACGAGGCCGAGAACGAGGCGCGCAAGAAGGCCTTTGCCGACTGGTGTGTTGACTCCGAGATGATGCGCGCGGCCAAGCCGGATGCGCTTTTCATGCACTGCCTGCCCGCGCACCGCGGCGAGGAGGTCGAGGCTGACGTCATCGACGGCCCCCAGTCCGTCGTCTGGGACGAAGCCGAGAACCGCATGCATGTGCAGAAGGCGCTGATGGAATACCTGTTGCTGGGCAAGGTGTCCTGACCCTTAAGGTCGGAACCGGGTACCGACCTCCGGGTACACGCGCGGGGCAAGCCGCATGCCGGACTGGTTCTGCACCTGGTTGCCAGTGCCATCAAGGTAGTCGCGGACCCGGTCGCAAGACGCATCGCCAATGCCGCTCACGGCACCTGTAGCGCTTCTTCTGCCTGTTGGGAATAACCGACACCACGGCTTTCACGGGCAGTGCAAACTCCGTCCCATGCGCAGTACTCCACGACGAATCCGGGACATCTCGCCACCCGTGCGGGCCGGATCACCGGTGTTTCCCGGCGACACGCCCTACCAGCAGCGATGGGTAGCGAGCATCGCACCCGGCTGCCCGGTGAACGTGAGCGCGCTCACCCTTTCGCCGCATGTCGGGGCGCATGCGGACGCCCCCCTGCACTACGACCCGCAGGGCCAGGCCATTGGCGCGCTGGACCTCGCGCCGTTTATTGGGACCTGCCGCGTGATCCATGCCATCGGCAAAGGTCCGCTGGTACTGCGGGAGCATATCGAACACGCGCTTGCCGGCTTGCCCGAACGGGTGCTGGTGCGCACCTATAAACGCATGCCCGTTGACAATTGGGACAACGGGCTTGCCGCCTACGCACCTGCCACCGTGGAGCATCTCGCGGCTTTGGGCGTCAAGCTGATCGGAATTGACACCGCAAGCATTGATCCGGCTGCAAGCAAGACGCTGGATAGCCACCAGGTCATCCGCCGGCTGGGTCTGCGCGTGCTGGAGAATCTGGTCCTGGACGACGTCCCGGAAGGTGACTACGAACTCATTGCCCTGCCACTGAAACTAGCACAGGCCGATGCCTCCCCGGTCCGCGCCATCCTGCGGGATCTGGCGCATCCGGACCTGGCAGCAATCCAGCGACAACCCCATCCTCCCCGAACCCGCTATGACTACCCTTGAAGACTGCCGTCGGCTTGATGCGCAAGACCCCCTTCGCGAACTCAGAGATCAGTTCGAACTGCCCGACGGGGTGATCTACCTGGACGGCAATTCGCTCGGCGTACTTCCGAAAGCGGCGCCGGCCCGCATGGCCAGCGCCATTACCGAGGAATGGGGCCAGGGCCTGATACGCTCCTGGAACACCGCCGGCTGGTTCGACCTGCCACGGCGCACCGGCGACAAGATTGCCCGCCTGATCGGCGCCGGCCCTGGAGAAGTCGTGGCCACAGACACCACGTCGATCAACCTCTACAAGGTGCTGAGTGCCGCACTGCACGTGTCGAAGCAGGATGCGCCAAAGCGCAAGATGGTCGTCACCGAGCGAACCAACTTCCCGACCGACCTGTACATCGCGCAGTCGCTGTGCAACGAACTGGGATTCGAGCTGCGGCTGGTGGACACCGACCATATCGACATCGCGCTCAACCGCGACGTTGCCGTGCTGATGCTGACGCAGGTCAACTACCGCACCGGCGCCATGCACGATCTGGCCGGCGTCACCGAAGCCGCCCACGATGCAGGCGTTCTCACGGTCTGGGACCTCGCCCATAGCGCAGGCGCCGTGCCGGTTGACCTGACGGAGGCGAAGGCCGACTATGCAGTGGGATGCGGCTACAAGTACCTCAACGGCGGCCCTGGAGCGCCCGCATTCGTCTGGGCAAATCCTGCACTGGTTGAACGTTTCTGGCAGCCGCTGGCCGGCTGGTGGGGCCATGCGGCACCTTTCGAGTTCAAGCAGAACTACCGGCCTGCGCCAGGTATCGGGCGGTACATGAGCGGCACGCAGCCGATCCTCAGCATGACCGCGCTCGACTGCGGTCTTGACACCGTGCTCGCCGCTGAACCACTGGGCGGCATGACCGCACTGCGGGCCAAGTCGCTGGCGCTGACCGACCTGTTCATTGAACTGGTGCAGGCGCGCTGCGGCGGGCACGGCCTGTCCCTGGTGACACCTCTTGAGTACGCGCAGCGCGGCTCGCAGATCAGTCTTTCGCGCACCAATCCTGAAGAAGATGCCGCCGATTCTGGCGCCTATGCCATTGTGCAGGCCCTCATCGCGCGAGGAGTCATTGGGGACTTCCGCGCGGGTGACGGAAAACGGCTCGATGACATCCTGCGGTTCGGGTTCACCCCCCTGTACACGCGGTTTGAAGATGTCTGGAACGCAGTGGAACAACTTCGCGACATCCTGGAGACCCGTGAATGGCGCCAGGCCAAGTACAGCCGCAAGCTGCCGGTGACATGATGGCCGGCCCCAAACCCGAAGAGATCGTCGCCGCCGAAAAAGCGCAGCTGGATTTCAGCCGCGACATGAGCTACGGCGACTACCTGCAGCTGGACGCCATCCTCGGCGCGCAGAAGCCGCTGTCGCCAGACCACAACGAAATGCTGTTCATCATCCAGCACCAGACTAGCGAGCTGTGGATGAAGCTGATGCTGCATGAGCTGCACGCGGCCATTGCGCACGTGGCAAGGGACGAACTTGGCACGGCCTTCAAGATGCTGGCCCGCGTCAGCAGGATCATGGAACAACTGGTTCACGCATGGGACGTGCTGGCCACGATGACGCCGCCTGAGTACAGCGCCATTCGGCCCTTCCTTGCCAGCTCCAGCGGATTCCAGAGCGCGCAGTACCGCTGCATCGAGTTCGCGCTGGGCAACAAGAACGCCGCCATGCTCAAGCCGCACCAGCACCGCCCCGACCTGCTGGCCCAGGTGCAGGCGGCGTACGAGGCGCCGTCGCTGTATGACCAATCGATCCGCCTTCTGGCGCGTCGCGGTCTGCCGATGCCTGCCAGCCACACGCAGCGCGACTGGACCCAGCCGTATTCCGAAAGCAATGAGGTCGAGCAGGCCTGGCTCATCGTGTACCGGGATCCGGAGAAATACTGGGATCTTTACCAGCTGGGCGAAGAACTCACCGACCTTGAAGACGCCTTCCGCCTGTGGCGCTTCCGCCATGTGACGACGGTCGAGCGCGTTATCGGCTTCAAGCGCGGTACCGGTGGCACCGGCGGAGTGAGCTACCTGCGCAAGATGCTGGACGTGGTGCTGTTCCCGGAAATCTGGAGGCTGCGCACGGATCTGTAGGCCCGCCGTCCAGCTCACTCCCTGTACAACCACGGAACGTCCAGCAAGCGCTCACCCAGCAGCTTCATCGACAGGTCCCTGCTCCAGCGGACAAAACCCGTCGCGTGAAAGATGCGACCATTGCGGCGCGAGCGGGCCTGCACACGCGCATTGCGCTGCCAGCGGTTGAGTGCGTAGCGGCGCAGCGCCAGGGGTACGTCGATGGCATGCGCCCGCGCACCATTTCTTCGGGGCCGGCTACAGGATCGCGGTCGTGCAGCTTCCACAGGCGCCAGGCTGGCATGGCGGCCACCAGCTCATGCACAGGCGAGCAGATGTTCCCCATGGCCTTGCGCAAATCTGCAGCCAGCGCCGCCTGATCCCAGTCACGGGCATCTGCGCCGCCGGTACCATGTACGATGGTGACCACATTCAATTGCCCGCCTCCGCGGACCGGATACGCCACGAGGTGCATGCGCGAACCCAGCCATACCTGCACATCCTGCTGGCGCAGCCCGGGCGGCAGGGCATCCTGCACAGCGAGGGCCCGGTAGGCCAGATGACCTGTCGCCGCCGGTTGGCCGCCTGAGTGCACATGGTCACGCACCAGGCTCCACAACCCGTCGGCGCCCAACAGCGCATCACCTTCGACTTCAAGCCCGTCATCGAGCCGCACGGCCACCGCGTCGGCACCGGGCAACACCGTCGCCACCCGCGACTGCTGCCTCAGCTGAACGCCACTCATGCGGGCCGCCGCAAGCAGCAGGTCATGCAGATCGGCGCGGTGCACCGTGACATAGGGCGAGCCATAGCGTGCCGCGACAAAGTCACCAAGCGCCATGCGTGCGAGAACGGCGCCGTCGTGGGCGCCGCGAACGACCAGCTGCTGCGGAAACGCTGCCACGCGGTGCAAGTCACTTTCCAGCCCCCAACGGGCCAGGACCCGCGTCGCATTGGGGCCAAGCTGGATTCCGGCACCGACTTCACTGAATTCCGCAGCCTGCTCGTAGAGACGCACCTGCCAGCCAGCGTGCGTCGCGGCCACAGCGGCTGCAAGGCCGCCGACCCCTCCGCCGGCAATCAGGAGCTGATGTGTCATTGCCCCATTGTGACGAAGCAGGAGACGCGCAAACAGGCGGGGCTAAGCAGCGAGGAGCTGCCGCAGGACAAACGGGAGAATGCCGCCGTGGCGGTAGTAGTCCACCTCGATGGGCGTGTCGATGCGCAGGGTGACGATCACCTCCTGCCTGCTGCCATCGGCCCGGGTGATCACCAGCTTGGCCTCGCTCTGGGGGCGCAGGTCCGGCGACGGGATCACATCGACCAGTTCATCGCCCGCAAGGCGCAGAGCCTGCCAGGTGTCACTGCCGCGGAACTGCAAGGGGAGAACGCCCATGCCCACCAGGTTGCTTCGGTGGATGCGCTCGAAGCTCTTGGCCACCACGGCCTTGATGCCCAGCAGCTGCACGTTGGCAAAGGTGCCGCGCATCATCACGTCATGATTGCCGCGGCGCGCGCCATAGCTGTTGAAGTCCTGCTTCATCACGCCGTTGGCCAGCAGCCACTGCCCTGCAGGCGAGCTTTCCTTGATGGAGCCGGCCGGTGAAATATGGTCGGTCGTGATGGAGTCGCCAAACAGCGCCATGATGCGCGCGTCGCGCACCGACATATCTTCGCTTTCCCCCTGTTCCATGGGCGCCGGCCCTTCAAGCACAAAATCCTTGAAGAACGGCGGCTCGGCGATATAGGTGCTGGCCGGCCAGGTATAGGCCTCACCCGTGACGCCCTTGATCTTCTCCCAGAGCTTGCCAGGCTCGGTCCTGACTTTGGCATAGTTCTCGCGGAAGGCCTTGCCATTCATCGCGAACCTGAGCAGCTTGT
>CAZFKW010000016.1:0-14290 GCA_964519795.1 uncultured Ramlibacter sp.
CTTGCGCACTCAATCGGTCAACGATTTCGCCATTCGCCGCCTCAAGACGCCGCGGGAAATCGAGGACATCCTCTACCTTCGTGAGGAGATCGATCTGTCCGTGCATGAGGCAGCGGGTGCCGGATTTTCTGCGCTCGAAAAAAAAGAGACGAGTGTGGTTTTGTCGGCGCATTCGAATTGCAGGGGGAAATCATCGGGACGATCAGAGTGGTGCCAATGGGACTTGGGCTGACCCTGACGGAGACTCTGCTGGAAGGGCTGGATTGCCCTGAAGCCTCCTGGCAGCAGGGCAGCTGGGAGGTTGGCCGCCTGGTCCTGGCTCCAGAGTACCGTACCGACCCTGATGCCCTGAGGCGCTGCCTTTACCTCGCCCTGGATTACCTCTGCCGTTATGCCGAGGCGCACAGCCTGTATGCCTCCTGCACCCATGTGCTCAGCCGCCTGTACCGTCGCTTTGGCTTCTCTGTATTCGCCAGGGAGGTGCCGCTTGCCGGTACCAGCAAGACTTACAGCCTGATCCATGGCTACGCGCCCCAGGTGCTGGGAGCGCTCGAAGGCCAAAGTGCAAGGTCACAACCCCAATGAACACTGCCTGGAAGCTCGTGCAGGACCTGTTTGGGCACTACAAGTCCTACCACCAGAACGGCCCCCGAATGCTCTGGTATGCAGGAATCATGGGTGCAGTGGGTTTTCCGGCCTTCTACCTGTTGCGCTTCACCAAGTCCACGCTGCCCTATGACGATCTGATGGTCAGGCTGGTCGCAGCGGCACTGTGCTCCCTGTTGCTGCTCAAGAATTACTGGCCACGCCGGCTCAAGCCCTATTTCCTCGCCTATTCATACTTCGCGCTGATCTACACGCTGCCAGTGGCATTCGTTTTCACTTCGCTGAAAAACGGTGGCGGAGTGGTGGCTGTAGCCAACACCATGATGGTCGTCTTTTTTGTGATCCTGATGACCGATTGGCGCAACACCATTGCAATGCTGGTGGTGGGTTTTGGTGCTGCCGTCGCGTTGTACGTCGTGACGGACCCGGCGCCAAGGATCCCCATGGACTATGTGATGCGCTTTCCTGTGCTGCTCCTGGTGGGAGTCGGCGGAATTTTCTTCAAACTCGCTTCCAACCAGGCAGCTGCCGAAAACATGCGTCTGGGCTACGCGTCAATCGCCGGATCCATCGCCCATGAGATGCGCAATCCGCTCGGCCAGCTCAAGCATACGCTGGAGCGCATCCAGGACGCATTGCCCACGCCAACAACAACGCCCCAGCCGCAGTTGCTGGCCACAGGACAGGTCGACGCGCTGTACAGCCATCTTGCCGAGGGAGACATGGCAGTGCGGCGTGGCCTGCAAGTGATCTCCATGACGCTTGACGAGGTCAGCTCCAGACCGCTGGATGTGGCTTCGTTCTCGCATGTCTCCGCCGCCGAGGCGACAGTCAAGGCGATGCAGGAGTATGGCTACGAAAGCGACGAAGCACGCGCCCGGGTCAGCCTCAAGGTGGTGGAAAACTTCAGCTTCCGGGGAGATGAGACAGCCTATCTGTTTGTGCTGTTCAACCTGATCAAGAATGCCCTTTACTATCTGCCCCTGCATCCCGGGGCCCGGCTGGAGATCACCGTGGACCGGCACCGCGTGCTGGTCCGCGACAGCGGCCCCGGCATTGCGTCGCAGAAGCTGGACAGGTTGTTCGAGCCTTTCAGCTCGTCGGGAAAGACAGGTGGCACGGGCCTGGGCCTGGCGTACTGCAAGCGGGTCATGCGTGCCTTCGGCGGTGACATTGCCTGTGAATCGGTGGTGGGTCAATACACCCAGTTCACCATGAGCTTCCCTCCCGTCAGCGCCCAGGACATCGAAGCTCACCGGCTTGCGGTCCTGGGCCGCGCACAGGCCGCTTTCCACGGCAAGCGCCTGCTGGTCGTAGACGACGACGCCGCGTTGCGCGTCGTCACCCGCCACAAGCTGCAGCCCCTGGGCGCCATCATCGACGAAGCGCAGGACGGGCAAAGCGCACTGCAGATGCTGGCGCTGCAGCACTACGACCTCGTTGTACTGGACCTGAACATGCCAGGGCTGGACGGTTATGCGGTCGCCGCCAGGATCCGGGACGGCTTCCAGACGCTGAATAGCCGCGTCTGCATCGTCGCCCACGCCTCGGAACTAGCCCATGTGGCCAGCGTCAAGGTGCAGAAGGCCGGGATGGACGGGTTCGTTGCCAAACCCTGTGCCCAGCTGCCATTTGTAGAGGCCTTGCAGCGTGCGCTGGAACGCCCCTTGTCTCGCATGCGGCCTGATTCGGTGGTCCTGGCAGGGCGTACCGTGCTGCTGGCGGATGACAATCCCTACAACCGGAAAGCGGTTGCCGCCTACCTCAAGCATGCCGGTGTCACTGTGTTTGAGGCCGATCACGGCCAGGCGGTGCTCGACCTCCTGGCTTCCCGCGAGGGCTGGGACGCGATATTCATGGACATCAACATGCCCGGCATGGACGGCGTGCAGACAGCGCGCGCCATCCGTCACAGCGGCACGGCCAACAGCGGCGTGCCGATCATCGCGCTGTCGGCACATACCAGTGAAAGCATCGTGGCCGCCGCACTTGAAGCGGGCATGGAGGACGTGCTGTCCAAACCAGTCGACGCATCAACACTCTATGCAAGGCTGGGCCGGCTGCCGCGCCAGTGCCCGGTGCCTCATGTGCCGGCACCGGCAAAGCCGGACCTGCAACTGGACGAAGCGGGCCTGTCGCTGCTCAATGAAGAGCGCCTGCTGAGCCTGCGCCATATCGGCATCCTGGAAGAACTGCTGGGTGATTGCATGCCCGCCATGGGCCAACTGGTAGCACGGCTGGAACGCAGTGTGGCCGGCGAGGATATGCCAGACAGCACTGATGCCCTGCACTCGCTGCTTGGACTGAGCGGTGAAGCCGGCGCTTCAGTCCTGCACCAGCTTGTCCGCAAGGCTTATGTGCGGATGCTCGAGAGCAGGCAATGGCCGCCAGCCGGGTGGCTCAGTGAGATCACTTCAACGGCAATGCGCACCGAACTGGCCCTGACGGCATGGGTCGCGCAGCGCGGCACAGCCATCACCAACCACTAAAGACCCTGCATAGCCCGAGGCAGAGAGCATGAACCTTCAGACAAGCGCCCAATCGGTCAATTTCCCTGCGTCACTCGCATTGACGCGGAATGTCTACAACATGGAGGATGTGGTTCTGCGCCACCTGCAGACCGACGCTGAGATCAAGCGCGTCCTTCACCTGCGTGAGGGGATCGACCTGTCGGTGCATGCAAGTGCACCGGATTTCGCGATGCTCGAAAAAAAAGAGACGAGTGCGGCATGGTGTTCGGCTTTGACGTATCCGGTCAAATCATTGGAACGATCCGGATCGTGCCCATGGGCTACCGCCTGACGCTTACCGAAACCCTGCTGGCGCAACTGGGCGGGGCCGAACTCTCCCCGGACAGCGGCGACTGGGATGTAGGCCGTCTCGTGCTGGCGCCGGAGTACCGCAGCGATGTGGACACCCTGAGGCACTGCCTGTTTCTGGCGCTTTCCTATGCGAAGGATCACACCAACCTGCAATGTCTGCAGGCTTCATGCAGCCATGTACTGGGCAGGCTGTACAGGCGCTTCGGTTTTCTGCCGGTTGCCCGGGACGTGCCATTGGCCGGTACCGGGAAGACCTACACCCTGATCCGTGGCGGTGTGGAGCAGGTGTTGCAGGCGCTGAGCGGCGGTGACTCACGCGGGCCCCAATGACCGCCATGGCCTCATGATGAAAGCTCTCAGCCGGCTGTTCGCCCACTACAAGGTCTATCACCTTCATGGCCCGCTGATGCTGAAGTACGTGAGCATCCTGGGTTTTGCAGGGTTCCCGCTTCTCTACCTGCTGCGCTTCACGAAATCAACACCTACCTACGACGACCTGGCAATCAGGATCGTGGACGCGACGCTGTGCCTGATTCTCTTCCTGAAGGACCGGTGGCCGGAGCGGCTCAAGCCGTACTATCTCCCGTATTCCTATGTAGTGCTCATCGTCACGCTTCCGCTGACCTTTGTGTTCACATCCCTCAAACAGGGGGGAGGAATGATCGCGCTGGGCAACACCCTCATGGCGGCGTCATTCATCATCCTGCTGGCGGACTGGCGCAACATGATCGTCATCCTGATCACAGGGTTCGGGCTTGCCAGCCTCCTGTATGTCGTCACTGAGCCAAATCCCCGCATTCCCCTGGAATACGTGATGCGGTTCCCCATCCTGCTGGTCGTCGTGATCGGGGGCAGCCTGTTCAAGTTTGCGGCCGAGCGGGCCACAGCGGAACGGGTGCGCAACGCCTATGCCTCGCTGGCCGGATCCATTGCCCACGAAATGCGCAACCCGCTTGGACAGCTCAGATACAGTCTCAAGAGCATGCAGGAGGCGCTGCCGCCGCCGAGCCTGACGGCGCAGCCCCAGATGCTGGCCCACTACCAGGTCGAGACTCTGTACCGCTACCTTGCGCAAAGCGAGATCGCAGTCAAGCGGGGACTGCAGGTCATCGAAATGACACTGGATGAGGTCAGCGCCAAGCCGCTGGACACATCCGGCTTTGCCTACCTGTCCGCAGCCGAGGCCACAGGCAAGGCCGTGCAGGAATACGGTTACGAGAGCGAGGAAGCGCGCGGCAAGGTCAGCGTGAAGGTGGTGGAAGACTTCACCTTCCGGGGCGATGAAACGGCCTACATGTTCCTCGTGTTCAACCTGCTCAAGAATGCCCTTTACTATCTGCCGTTCTACCCCGAGGCGCGCGTCACCATCACGGTGGACCGCAACAAGGTCAGTGTGCGCGACAGCGGCCCGGGCATCGCGCCTGATGTCCTGGCAAACCTCTTTGAGCCGTTCCGCTCGGTCGGCAAGTCGGGCGGGACAGGCCTTGGCCTGGCCTACTGCCAGCGTGTGATGCGCGCCTTTGGCGGGCAGATCGCCTGTGAGTCCGTACTCGGTGAATTCACCCAGTTCACCATGCACTTTCCGCCAATCAGCCAGGCTGACGGCCAGGCCCACCGGCTGGCCGTGCTTGGCGCGGCTCAGGCAGCCTTTCGCGGCAAGCGCCTGCTGGTCGTGGACGACGACCCGACGCTGCGCCTGACCACCCGCCACAAACTGCAGCCGCTTGGCGCAGCAATTGACGAGGCACCGGACGGACAGCGCGCGATGGATATGCTTGCCAGGCAGCGCTACGACCTCGTTGTGCTCGACCTGAACATGCCTGTCCTGGACGGTTATGCCGTGACCGAGCGTATCCGCCAGGGCCTTGTGCCGGCCAATCGCGACGTCTGCATCGTGGCCTACACCAGCGAACTCGCCCATGTGGCAAGCGTCAAGACCTTCAAGGCGGGGATGGATGGCTTTGTCAGCAAGCCCTGCGCGCAATTGCCGCTGGTGCAGGCCCTGCACCAGGCACTTGAACACCCGCTGACGCGCGCACGCACCGAGGCTGCGGTGCTGGCCGGGCGCACTGTCCTGCTGGCCGATGACAACCCCTACAACCGCAAGGCCGTCGCTGCCTACCTCAGACACGCCGGCATGAAAGTGGTGGAAGCCGACCACGGTCCGGCGGTACTTGAACTTCTGAAAGGCCAGGACGGCTGGGACGCCATTCTGATGGACATCAACATGCCCGGGATGAATGGCCTGGAGACTTCGCGGGCCATCCGTGCGGGCACGGGCGCAAGCCGCAACGTCCCCATCATTGCGCTGACGGCGCACTCGGACAACGCGACCAGCGCGGCTGCCCGGGCGGCCGGAATGAATGACTTCATTACCAAGCCGGTCGATGCGCCCCTGTTATACGAGAAACTGGGGCGATTTGTGCGCCAATCGACTTCCGTGCCTGGCCTGGAGGCGGCGGCAGTCACGTCAGTCAAGCCGCCGGCTCCTGCGGGCGGCGCGGGTTCTGTCCTGCTGGATGCCCATCGCCTGGAGGGATTCAGGCACATCGGGATGCTTGAGGAGCTGATCAACGACTACCTCCCCGAGATTGCCAGCCTCGTGGGCCGGCTGGAAGAAAGCGTGGCGCGACAGGACCTGTCTGAAAGCATCGAGATCCTCCACTCCCTGCTAGGCATGAGCGGCGAGGCCGGTGCCATGGCCCTGTACCAGCTCGTGCGCCGCGTCTACATCCCGATGGTCGAAGAACGTCACTGGCCCATGGATTCCGACTGGCTGGTGCAGCTCAAGACCCTGGCCGGACAAACCGGCGAGGCCTTGCGCGCCTATGGTGCGACCGACCCCAGAGCCAGTTCCATCTAACAGCAGAACCACTCACCGATGCCGCATACGGACCCACTGCAGGACGCGCACGCCATACTTTTTGTTGACGATGAACCCACGTCATGCAAACTGTTCGCCGGGATGTTTGGCGACGAATTCGACATCGTCACCGCCTCCGGCGTCACGGACGCCATGGCCTTGCTGAAGGAACGCGGCCATGAGTTCGCCGTGCTTGTGACTGACTACCGCATGCCCGAGCGCGACGGCATGAAGCTGTTGCAGGCCGTGCAGCGGGACTACCGCCACCTGGTGCGTCTGCTGGCCACGGCATACGCCGGCAAGGAAGTCGCCATGGCAGCCATCAACCAGGGCAAGGTCCTGCGCATTCTTGAGAAGCCGCTGGACGATGCAACCACGCGTGAGGCCCTGCGCGAAGCACTGGCCCTGCACCGCAGCAAGGCAGTGGAGCGGTCCCTGAACGAGGGGCGGGTGGCCGCACTGCGCGAGACGCTGGGGTTTCTGGCCCATGAACTCAATACACCACTGGCCACGGTGCGCGGCTACCTCAGCGCCGTCGCAAACCGCCACCAGCCGGCGCCGCCCGATGCGCCGCCGGGCACGGTGCAGTTCATCGAAATGCAGCCCGGCGAGGTCATGGCAGCCCTAGCCAACGCCGAGCGCCGCGCGCTGTATTGCCAGTCGCTGGTTTCCACTTTCGTGCAGTCTGCGCGGGACGCCTACCCCGGCGCGCCATTGCAAACCTTCAGTGCAGCCAGCCTGGTGTCCTCGCTGCTGGACGAGTTTCCCTTTGAAGGCAATGAGCGCTCCAGCGTCAGCAGCCAGGTCTTTGAGGACTTTTCACTGCCTGGCCGTCGCGACCTGCTGTACCTCGTGCTATGCACGCTCACCAAGAACGCGATGCACGCGCTGCGCGGGCGCGATGCAGCGCGGCTTTGCATCGTTCTGGAGCGCGACAGCAAGGGGCCGGGTGCGGCACGCCCGTGCATCCGCTTCACCGACAACGGACCAGGCATTGCGCCCGAACTGCTCCCCCGGCTGACCCGGGAGCCGGTCACCACCCGTGAAAGCTCCGGCGGCAATGGCATGGGACTCATGTTCTGCCGGCGCGTCATGCAGTCCATTGGCGGCAGCATCGACATCCAGTCCACGCCAGGGGAGGGGGCCGTCGTCACCCTGTACTTCCAGGCCGTGGAGCCAGTCGCCGCTGCCGGCTGACCGGGCTGGCGCAGCGGTCAGCGGGGGATTGCGAGCCCGCGCCACTGCAATACAGGCGTCCCGCAGCCGCCATCGCTGAGGGCAAACCCCCTTATCCGGCGCCCGCGAAGCGTTAGCATCTAACCATTCGTCCATCCGGATTTTCCAAGGAGTACCCATGCTGGGTTTGATGCAGAGCCAACCGTTGCTCATTTCGTCGTTGATTGATTTTGCCGAGCGCCACCACGGTGACGCAGAGATCGTCTCAAGGCGTGTCGAGGGGGACATCCACCGCTACACCTGGAAGGACGTCGCAGTCCGCTCCCGCAAGCTTGCCGGGGCGCTTGACGGCCTGCAACTGGGGTTCAGTGACAGGGTGGCGACCCTGGCCTGGAACGGCTACCGCCACCTGGAGCTTTATTTTGGCGTGAGCGGCTCGGGCCGCGTGCTGCATACCCTCAACCCGCGCCTTCACCCTGACCAGATTGCCTGGATTGCCAACCACGCAGAAGACCAGGTCCTGTGCTTTGACATGACCTTCCTGCCACTGGTGAAGGCCTTCCACAGCAAGTGCACCACCATCAGGCACTATGTGGCGCTATGCGACGCCGACAAGCTGCCCACTGACAGCGGCATCCCCAACCTGACGAGCTATGAAGCCTGGATTGCGCCGCAGCCGCAAACCTATGCCTGGCCCAGCTTTGACGAGAACTCCGCTTCCAGCATGTGCTACACGAGCGGGACAACCGGCAACCCCAAAGCCGCGCTGTACAGCCACCGCTCGACCATCCTGCACGCCTACGCAGCTGCATTGCCGGACGTCATGTGCCTGAGCGCGCGCGACTCGGTGCTCCCTGTTGTGCCCATGTTCCATGTCAATGCCTGGGGCATTCCCTATTCGGCGGCACTGACCGGCTGCAAACTCGTATTCCCCGGGCCAGGCATGGATGGCAAGTCAGTCTACGAACTGATCGAATCCGAGAAAGTCAGCTATGCCGCGGGCGTGCCGACGGTCTGGCAGATGATGCTGGGCCACATGAAGCCTGAAGGACTGAAGTTCTCCACCCTCAAGCGCACGGTCATTGGCGGCTCGGCCTGTCCACCGGCCATGATCCATGCGTTCCGGGAGGACTACGGAGTGGAAGTACTGCACGCATGGGGCATGACCGAGATGAGTCCGCTGGGTACCCTGTGCACGCTGAAGAACAAGCACCTCGCGATGGGCGCGGAAGACCAGATGAAGATCCGGCTGAAGCAGGGCAGGGCCATTTACGGTGTGGACATGAAAATCGTGGGAGAAGACGGCAAGGAGCTCCCGTGGGACGGCAAGGCCTTCGGTGATCTCCACGTCAAGGGTCCATGGATTGTGCGGGAATACTTCAAGGGCGAGGGGGGCGACCCCCTTGTGGATGGCTGGTTTCCCACGGGTGACGTTGCTACCATCGACCCTGATGGCTACATGCAGATCACCGACCGCAGCAAGGACGTGATCAAGTCCGGCGGCGAATGGATCAGTTCCATCGACATCGAGAACATTGCGGTGGCGCACCCTGCGGTGGCCATGGCAGCCTGTATTGGCGTGAAGCACCCGAAGTGGGATGAACGACCCATCATCGCCGTGGTGAAAAAACCCGGCGCCGAGGTCACCCGCGAGGAACTCATCGCATTCTACGAAGGCAAGGCCGCCAGGTGGCAGGTGCCTGACGACGTCGTGTTTGTGGATGCCATTCCGCTGGGCGCGACCGGCAAGATGCTCAAGACCCGCCTGCGCGAGTTGCTCAAGGACTACGTACTGCCCGGCGCCTGAAGCCATCAATGAAATGGCATGCCGGGCCAGCGCCCGGCATCGGTGCTTGTCGCTTGCGCGATAGGACGACCGTGCTTTTACGGGCATTCCCCTACCTTGCAGCGCACCAAAAGACGGTACTCTCCGGGCTATCTGTTCACAAGGAGACTTTCGATGAAATTGACCATGAAGATTGTTGCAGCCTCGGCCCTGATGATGGTGGCCAGTGCCTCGTTCGCCCAGAAGGGTGAAACCGTCAAGCTGGTCCGCATCGACCCGCTGACCGGCCTTCTCGGACCCGTCGGCGTGAGCCAGTCCAAGGGCTACCAGTTCTTTGCCGAGAAATTCAGCGGCGCAGGCAACCCCGCCGGCGTGAAGTTCGAGTTCCAGGCCATCGACAACAAGCTCAGCCCGGCCGAAAGCCTGAACGCGCTGAAGGCTGCCATCGACGGCGGTGCGCGCTACATCATTCAGGGCAACGGTTCGTCCGTGGCACTGGCGCTGGCCGACGCGGTGCAGAAGCACAATGACCGCAACCCCGGCAAGGAAGTGGTGTACCTGAACGACTCGGCCGTGGACCCCGACCTCACCAACAGCAAGTGCAGCTACTGGCACTTCCGCTTTGACGCAGACACGTCGATGAAGATGGAAGCCATGTCCAGCTTCATGCAGAAGCAGCCCGACATCAAGAAGATCTACCTGATCAACCAGAACTACTCCCACGGCCACCAGGTCGTGAAGTACGCCAAGGAGACCCTGGCCCGCAAGCGCCCGGACATCCAGTTCGTCGGTGAAGACCTGCACCCACTGGCCCAGACACGCGATTTCGCACCTTATATCGCCAAGATCAAGGCCTCTGGCGCCGACACCGTCATTACCGGCAACTGGGGCTCTGACCTGTCGCTGCTGATCAAGGCTGCCAATGAAGGCGGCTACAACGGCAGGTTCTTCACCTATTACGCCGGCGTGACCGGCACGCCCACGGCACTGGGCCAGAACGGCGCCGGACGCGTGTACCAGATTGCCTACAACCACTACAACATGGGTGGGCAGATGGACAAGTGGATGAAGGAATTCAACAGCAAGTACAACGACGACTTCTACACAGGTTCCACCATCCGCATTTATGAAATGCTGGGGGCTGCCATGGCCAAGGCCAAATCCACCGACCCTGTCAAGGTTGCAGCCGCCATGGAAGGCCTGACCGTCAAGACCTTCAATGGTGAAGTCCAGATGCGCAAGGCTGACCACCAGCTGCAGCAGCCGCTGTACATGTCGGTCTGGCAGAAGGCCGATGCCAAGTTCCCGTACAGCCCCGAGAAGACCGGCATGACGCTGGCTCCCGTGGCAGAGTACCCGAACTACGTGTCGAGCACGCCGACCAGCTGCCAGATGAAGCGTCCTGGCTGAAGCCACGAGCGCCCTGAACAAGGGCGCCAACGCGTCCCTGAGGACGAGCAGGCGCACCGCCGGTTGTGCCTGACCCAGAGCCCGAGCGGGTCGCCGTATCGGGCTCGTTTATTTTTCAAGGTGGAGAAGGTCGTCAGACATGGAGCAATTCATCATCTCAATGCTCAACGGGGTGAGCTACGGCCTGCTGCTGTTCATGCTCAGTTCCGGCCTCACGCTGATCTTCAGCATGATGGGAGTGCTGAATTTCGCGCATGCGAGCTTTTACATGCTGGGCGCCTATGTGGGTTACACCATCTCGCGGTTCACCGGTTTCTGGCCGGCACTGGTGCTCGCGCCGCTGGTCGTCGGCGTGCTGGGCGCCATCTTTGAGCGCCAGTGCCTGCGCAAGGTTCACAAGTTCGGCCATGTGCCGGAGCTGCTGATCACATTTGGCCTGTCCTACGTCATTGTCGAGCTGGTGCAACTCATCTGGGGCCGCATCGCCGTGGAGTTCCGGCCGCCGGCCTCGCTGCAAGGTCCGGCATTCACGCTCATCAACCACTCGGTCGAAGGCATGAAGATGGTCTGGGGCGCTGCACCGGCAGAAATGTGCAGCGCGGCTGACACGGCCATCCGCGTGGTCTGCTCGCCGTTCCCGGCTACACGCGGCTTCATGATGCTGGTTGCACTCGTCATGCTGGGCTCGGTCTGGCTTTTGCTGACGCGCACCCGGATTGGTCTTGTCATCCAGGCTGCGCTCACGCATCCTGAGGCGGTGGAGTCCCTTGGCCACAATGTGCCTCGGGTGTTCATGATGGTGTTTGGCGCCGGCTCCGCGCTGGCTGGACTGGCCGGCGTCATTGGCGGCAGCACCTTCCTCACCGAGCCGGCCATGGCGGCTACCGTGGGCTCGGTGATCTTTGTGGTTGTGGTGGTGGGCGGCATGGGGTCCCTGTCCGGCGCTTTTGTGGCGTCCATCCTCATTGGCGTCATCCAGACCTACGCCCTGGTGTTTGACTATTCGCTGCTGTCGCTGGCCGACTATCTCAAGGTCCCGCTTGCCGATGCCGTTCGCAACAACTCCTACATCAAGCTCACGCTGGCGCAGGTAGCGCCAATTCTTCCGTACCTGTTGCTGGTGCTCATCCTGATCTTCAGGCCCCGCGGCCTGCTCGGAAAACGGGAGGGCTGAACCCATGACCCAAAAATATTACGAGTTCAAACCCCTCAACATCGGCCGGTGGGTGGTCTGGGGCCTGTTCGCGCTGGTGCTGCTGGTTGCGCCCAAGGTGTTCAACAGCGGCCTTGGGCTGACGGTGCTGTCACAGATGGGTATTGCCATCATCGCCTGCCTGTCCTACAACATGCTGCTGGGGCAGGGCGGCATGCTCAGCTTCGGCCATGCTGTCTATACGGGCCTGGGCTCATTCCTGGCCATCCATGCGCTCAACAACATCACGGCGGGTAGCCTGAACATGCCGGTGTCCCTGGTTCCCGCACTGTCGCTGATGATTCCGGAGTTCTTCGGTGGTGAAGGCGGCGTGTCTGGCAACCGCATGTCGGGCCAGCCGTTCCTGGGCATTACCTTCGGCCCGCAAATCCAGGTCTACTACCTGATCGCGATCTACACCTTCGTCGCCGTTGGGCTGATGTTCGCTTTTACCCGGACACCGCTTGGCCGCATGCTGAACGCCGTGCGGGACAATCCCGAACGCGTGGAGTTTGTGGGCTACGACACGCAGAAGGTGCGCTACATCGCGTTCATCCTGTCGGGCTTCTTTGCAGGCATATCCGGCGGCCTGGCGGCACTGAATTTCGAGATCGTCACGGCTGAAGTCGTGGGGGCAGGTCGCTCCGGTGCCTACCTGCTGTTCACCTTCCTGGGCGGCGCCACCTTCTTCTTCGGCGCCATCATTGGCGGCGTGCTGATGGTGCTGGCCTTCGTGCTGCTGTCCGAGTTCACCAGTGCCTGGCTGCTCTACCTGGGCCTCATTTTCCTTTTCATGGTGATGTATGCGCCCGGTGGTATCGCCAGCCTGATCATGATGAACCTGCGGGTGGCCATGTACGGCAAGCTCAAGCAACTGTGGGTCAGCTACCTTGCGCTCGGTGGAACGGCCCTCGTGATGCTGCTGGGCGCCGCCGCGATGATCGAGATGGTGTACCACCTGCAACTGAACACCACGCTGGGCACGGAAGTTGTCTTTGCCGGTGTGACGCTCGATACCAAGGGCATCAACAGCTGGTTCGGGGCCGCCATGGTCACGCTGACGGGGCTGGGCCTGTTCGAGCTGGTCCGGCGGCAGTTCCTGAAGGAATGGGGAGAAATCCAGGAATTCATCGAGAAAGAAATCAAGCGGAGGGAAGCACTGTGAGCTACGCCCTCGAACTCAAAGACCTGCGCAAGAGCTTCGGCAAGACCGAGATCATCCGCGGCGTGAACCTGGCCGTGACGGCCGGGGAGCGCGTCGGCATCATCGGGCCGAACGGCGCGGGCAAGTCCACGCTGTTCAACCTCATCAGCGGACGCTTCTCGCCTACAAGCGGCGAGGTGTTGCTCAATGGGGCACGAATAGACGGCAGGAAACCGTTCGAAATCAACCGGATGGGCCTGTCGCGCAGCTTCCAGATCACCAACATTTTTCCCAAGCTCAGTGTGTTCGAGAACCTGCGCTGCGGCGTGCTCTGGAGCCTGGGGTACAAGTACACCTTCCTCAAGTTCCTGGCTGACCTGGACGACGCCAACGATCGCGCCGAGCAGCTCATGGAGATGATCAAGCTGGACCGCAAGCGCGACGTGCTCGCCATGAACCTGACTTACGCCGAGCAGCGCGCTCTGGAGATCGGCATCACCATTGCAGGCGGCGCCAATGTCATCCTGCTGGACGAACCGACGGCCGGCATGAGCAAGAGCGAAACCAGCCGGTTCATCAACCTCATCAAGGAAGTAACCGTGGGCAAGACCCTGTTGACCGTGGAACATGACATGGGCGTGGTGTTCGGCCTGGCCGACAAGATTGCCGTGGTGGTCTATGGCGAGGTGCTCGCGTACGACGTGCCGGCAGAGGTCCGGGCCAACCAGCGTGTGCAGGAGGCCTACCTGGGCTCCCATGTCGCAGACGTTCAAGGCGGGGGGCATTGATCATGCTCAGCATCAACAACCTTCACGCCTACTATGGCAAGAGCCACGTGCTGCACGGCGTGCACTTTGATGTGCAGCCGGGCGAGATCGTCGCGCTGCTGGGCCGCAATGGCTCGGGCCGCTCCACCACGGCCAAGGCCATCATGGGTCTTGTGGACTGCACGGGCGAGATCCAGTGGAAGGGCAAGCAGATTACCGGCCGCAAGGCCTATGAGGTGGCGCACATGGGTCTGGGCTATGTGCCCGAGAACCGCGACATCTTTCCGACGCTCACCGTCCACCAGAACCTGATGCTGGGCCAGAAGGGCAAGGGAGCCGGCAGCCGCTGGAGCTTTGATGACATGTACGACATGTTCCCGCGCCTGAAGGAGCGCCAGCACACGGAAGCCGGCGTACTCTCCGGCGGCGAGCAGCAGATGCTGACCTTGTGCCGCACCCTCATGGGCGACCCGGACCTGATCATCATTGACGAGCCGACCGAAGGTCTCGCGCCGAAGATCGTC
>CAZFKW010000016.1:14300-23182 GCA_964519795.1 uncultured Ramlibacter sp.
GTACCAGCTCCTGACGCTGCCCGAATACGGCGAATACCTGAAGAAGCTCAAGGATCGCGGCGTCTCGGTGCTCCTGATCGAGCAAAAACTGACGATTGCCATGTCCATTTCCGACCGGGCGCTCGTCATGGGCCATGGGAGTATTGTGTTCACCGGTACGCCGGACAGCCTGCGTGCGGACAACTACATCCGCAAAGAGTGGCTGGAAGTGTGACGATCCTTGTCCCTCTTGGGACATTGCAGTGCAGCATAAGCTGTTTACAATGAAAAGCGAACGACCGTTCTTTTACAGTCGTCCCCATCTACTGAAGGAACACCAGCATGACGGCTGAATACAAGGTTCACGGCGATGTTGCCGTGATCAGCATGAATAACCCGCCCGTCAACGGCCTCGGCTACGCCACCCGTGTCGGTATCACCCACGGTCTGGCCCAGGCCAACGCAGACGCCGCAGTCAAGTCCATCATCATCACCGGAGCCGGCAAGGCATTCTCGGGTGGCGCGGACATCAAGGAATTCGGCACTGCCAAGGCTCTGGCCGAGCCCAACCTGCTGAGCGTGATCCTGGCCGTGGAAAACTCGACCAAGCCCGTGATCGCGGCCATCCACAGTGTGGCCATGGGTGGCGGCCTCGAACTGGCGCTGGGCTGCCATTACCGTATTGCGGCACCTGGCACGAATGTGGCATTGCCCGAAGTCAAGCTCGGCCTCGTCCCCGGCGCTGGAGGCACACAACGCCTGCCACGCGTGCTGGGCGTGGAAACCGCGCTGAACATGATCGTCAGCGGCGAGCCAGTCAAGAGCGAAATGCTCGCATCTTTGCCGGGCCAGAAGCTGTTCGACAAAATGTCCGCCTCGGCCGAGTCGCTGGCTGAAGAGGCGCTGGCTTTCGCGAAATCAGTGGCGGATGCCCGTCCAATGCCCCTGGTGCGCAATCTGCCGTGCAAGCACCCCCAGGGCGACGCGTACTTCCAGTTCGCGCGCAACATGGTCAAGGGCATGGCCAGGAACTTTCCGGCACCTGCCAAGTGTGTGGACGTCGTCGAGATAGCCACCAGGAACAGGTTTGATGAAGGCATGCGCCTTGAGCGCGAGGTCTTCACCAACCTGATGTTCACGCCCGAGTGCCGCGCGCTGCGCCACATCTTCATGGCCGAGCGGGCAGCGTCCAAGATTCCGGACGTGCCGGAGGACACCCCCAAACGCGACATCAAGTCCATCGCCGTCATCGGCGCCGGCACCATGGGCGGCGGCATCTCGATGAACTTCCTGAATGCGGGCATCCCCGTCAAGATCCTGGAGATGAAGCAGGAAGCGCTGGACAAAGGCGTTGGCACCATCCGCAAGAACTACGAGGCCCAGGTCAAGAAGGGCAAGCTCAAGCAGGACAAGTACGAGCAGCGCATGGCCTTGCTGTCCACCACGCTGAGCTATGACGAGCTGAAAGACGCCGACATGGTGATCGAGGCCGTGTTCGAGGAGATGGGCGTCAAGGAAAAGGTCTTCAGGGAACTCGACCGGGTGATGAAGCCCGGCGCAATTCTGGCGACCAACACGTCCACGCTGGACGTGGACAAGATCGCCGATTTCACCAAACGCCCGCAGGACGTCGTCGGTACGCATTTCTTCAGCCCGGCCAATGTCATGAAGCTGCTCGAAGTGGTGCGCGGCAAGAAAACCGCCAAGGACGTGCTGGCCACGGTCATGGCCATTGGCAAGAAAATCAAGAAGACATCGGTGGTCTCCGGCGTGTGCGACGGCTTCATCGGCAACCGCATGATCGAGCAGTACAGCCGCCAGGCCGGCTTTCTGCTGGACGAAGGCGCTACGCCGCAGCAGGTGGACAAGGCGGTGGAGAAGTTCGGTTTTGCCATGGGTCCGTTCCGCATGGGCGACCTGGCCGGCAACGACATCGGCTGGGCCATCCGCAAGCGCCGCGCCATTGAGCGCGCCGACATGAAGTACAGCAAGACCGCCGACAAGCTCTGTGAACTCGGCCGCTTCGGCCAGAAAACCGGTGCAGGCTGGTACGACTACCAGGCCGGCAAGCGGGACGCCATCCCGTCAGACCTGGTGGGCAAGATGATCGAGGATCACCGCAAGGAGCTGGGCATCACGCCACGCAAAATCTCCGACGAGGAAATCGTGCAACGCCTGGTGTACTCGCTGGTCAATGAGGCGGCACACATCCTGGAAGACGGGATCGCGTCAAAGGCAAGCGACATCGACATGGTCTACCTCACTGGCTATGGATTCCCGATCCACCGCGGCGGCCCGATGCTGTACGCAGACCAGGTGGGCCTGTTCAACGTGGTGCAGAGCATGAAGCGCTTCCAGCAGAACCCGCTGGACGATGCGAAATTCTGGGAGCCGGCACCGCTGCTGGCCCGGCTGGCGGCTGAAGGCAAGAGCTTCAACTGACTTCTCCAGGCACCCAGGGCGAGCCGACCATGATCAAGCGGATATTCCTCGCGCTGCTCGTGCTGGTGCTGGGCCTTGCGGCGGCAGTATTCATCAACACCGTCCGCACGCCATCGCGCCAGATGCAGGTGCCGGCAGTGGACTTGCCAGTTGTCGATGCCACTGCCGCGGCACAGCGGCTGGCGGGCTCCATTCCCTTCAAGACGATTGCCAGCCATGAGGACGCCGAGGCCGGCAAAGAGGAGTTCTTCAAGCTCCACGCCTACCTTGAAAAGACCTTTCCCAAGGCGCATGCGGCGCTGCAGCGCGAAGTCATTGGCGGCAATAGCCTGCTCTACACCTGGAAAGGTACGGACGCCAAGGCCCGGCCGATTGCGCTGCTGGCCCATCAGGACGTCGTGCCGATTGCGCCCGGCACAGAAAAGGAATGGAAGGCAGACCCGTTCGGCGGTGAGATCAAGGACGGCTTTGTCTGGGGCCGTGGCACCTGGGACAACAAGGGCAACCTGTTTGCGCAGATGGAAGCCGTCGAGATGCTGGTGTCTGCCGGCTTTACGCCGACCCGGACCATCTATTTCGTCATGGGCCACGACGAAGAGGTCAGCGGCCTGCGCGGCGCAAAGGTCATTGCCGACACGCTGAAGCAGCGAGGCGTGCAGCTGGAGTGGCTGCTGGACGAGGGCCTGCTGGTGACAGAAGGCATTCTTGGCGGCCTGGCCAGGCCCGCCGCACTCGTCGGCCTGGCCGAGAAGGGCTATGCCACCTACTACCTGAATATCGATGCCGCGCCCGGCCACTCGTCCATGCCGCCGCAAAAGACCACCATCGGCATGATGAGCGCAGCGCTCGCGCGGCTGGAAGACAGGCAGTTCCCCGCAGCCATCCGCGGCGTTGCTGCGGAAATGTTCGACACCATTGCGCCCGAGATGACCGGCATCAACCGCCTCCTGCTGTCCAACCTCTGGCTGTTCCGGCCCGTGGTTCAGATGCAGCTGGAGAAGGGCGCCAGCACCAATGCCATGATGCGCACCACCACGGCACTCACCATCGTGAATGCCGGCAACAAGGACAACGTCATCCCCGGCCATGCCGAGGCTGCGGTGAACTTCCGCGTGCTGCCGGGGGACACACTGGCAGGTGTGGAGCGGCACATCAAGGAAGTCGTCAACAATGATGCAATCGGCGTCAGGGCGTATTCGGGTAACTCTGAACCCTCGCCCATCTCGCCGACAAATTCAGCCGGCTACCGGAACATCAATCAGGCCATCCGCGAGACCTTCAAGGACATCGTTGTGGCGCCGGGCCTGATGGTGGCCGCCACCGACGCACGCCACTTTGGGGGCGTGAGCGACGCCATCTACCGCTTTTCGCCGGTGCGCGCCCGCAGCGAAGATCTGCCGCGTTTTCATGGCACCAACGAGCGCATGTCAATTGCCAACTACGGCGAGATGATCCAGTTCTATCACCAGCTGATCAAGAACGGAGCCGGCACGCAGGGCCAGGCTTCCGGCAAGCAGTAAACCCGAACAATCGTACACGACCACAAAGGAAACCCATCATGACCAACGCCGTCATCGTCTCCACCGCCCGCACACCACTGGCCAAGAGCTGGAAGGGCGCTTTCAACATGACGCACGGCGCCACGCTGGGCGGCCATGCGGTCAAGCACGCCATCCAGCGTGCTGGCATCGAGGCTGCCGAGGTGGACGACGTCATCATGGGCTGCGCTAACCCCGAAGGCGCCACCGGCGCCAACATCGCGCGCCAGATCGCGCTGATGGCGGGCTGCCCCATCACCACCTCCGGCATGACGGTGAACCGCTTCTGCTCCTCCGGCCTGCAGACCATTGCCATGGCGGCCCAGCGCGTGATCGCCGGCGAAGCCGACATCTTCGTGGCCGGGGGCGTGGAGAGCATTTCCTGCGTGCAGCAGGAGATGAACCAGCACATGCTCAAGGACCTGAACCTTGAAAAGATCAAGCCCGAGATCTACTGGAACATGCTGCAGACGGCCGAGCAGGTGGCCAAGCGCTACAACATCGGCCGCGAAGCCATGGACGAATATGGCGCCGCCAGCCAGCAGAAGGCAACGGCCGCGCTGGAAGCAGGCCTCTTCAAGGACGAGATCGCACCCATCACCGTGCTGGCCGGCGTGGCCGACCCTGTGATGGGCCTGCGAACCAAAGAGGTCACCGTCAGCAATGACGAAGGCATCCGGCCTGGTACCACCCGGGAAGGCATCAGCGGCATCAAGCCCGCCATTCCCGGCGGGGTCATTTCTGCCGGCAATGCCAGCCAGTTCTCTGACGGCGGCGGCGCTGTGGTCGTGATGAATGAAGCAGTGGCCAGCCGCAAGGGCCTGAAGCCCCTTGGCCGCTTCCTCGGTTTTGCCGTGGCCGGCTGCGAGCCGGACGAAATGGGCATCGGCCCGGTGTTTGCGATCCCGAAGGTGCTGAAGAAGCTGGGCCTGACGGTCAAGGACATAGACCTGTGGGAGCTGAACGAAGCCTTCGCGGTGCAGGTGATCTACTGCCGCGACAAGCTGGGCATCCCGGGTGACCGCCTCAACGTCAACGGCGGCGCCATTGCCGTGGGCCACCCCTATGGCGTGTCGGGCCAGCGCCTGACCGGCCACGCGCTGATCGAGGGCAGGCGCCGCTGCGCGAAGAAGGTTGTGGTGACCATGTGCATCGGCGGTGGCATGGGCGCAGCCGGCGTTTTCGAGGTCCTGTAAAAATTCTGCGGCGTATTGCCCGTACCATCGTGCATCCACATTGCACGGGCATGACGCCATGAAATTTTCCAGCACCGCACGCTCCTCCGCCCTGGAGGACAAGGCCTTCCTGCTTCTGGTCATCCTTGTCTCCCTGGCTTTCCTGTTCGTGCTGGCGCCGTTCTCGGGCGCAGTCTTCTGGGGCGCAGTCTTTGCCCTGATGTTCGTACCCTTGTTCCGGTGGCTGCTGCCACGCCTGGGTGGGCGGCGCACCTGGACGGCGCTGCTGACCGTAACCATCATCCTCCTGCTGGTGATCCTGCCCATGGCCTTCATCGGCGCCTTGCTGGTGCAGGAGGCCGCCGGCGTATACTCACGCGTGCAGTCCGGCGAGTTCAATATCGCCAGCTATTTCCAGCAGATCTACAACGTGCTGCCAGGCTGGATCACCGGCCTGCTGGACCGTGCCGGGCTCGACAACTTCGCAGTGATCCAGCAGAAGCTGGGCGAGGCAGTCTCCAAGGGCAGCCAGTACATTGCCACCCAGGTTCTCAACTTCGGGCAGAACACGTTTGACTTTGTCATCAGCTTCTTTGTGATGCTGTATTTGATGTTCTTCCTGATCCGTGACGGTGGCGCGCTGTCGCGGCGCATCATGCTGGCCGTGCCGCTGGACGCGGACATCAAGCGTGAACTGCTGGTCAAGTTCCTGACGGTGGTGCGTGCCACCGTCAAGGGCAACGTGGTGGTGGCAATGATCCAGGGCGCCCTCGGCGGACTGATCTTCTGGTTCCTGGGCGTCCACGCGCCGGTACTCTGGGGCACGCTGATGGCCTTCCTGTCACTGCTGCCTGCCGTGGGCGCAGCGCTGGTCTGGGGGCCGGTGGCGCTGTACTTCCTGGCCACCGGGGCGCTTGTGAAGGCCATCATCCTGACTGCCGCCGGGGTGCTGGTCATTGGCATGGTCGACAACCTGCTGCGGCCGGTCCTGGTGGGCAAGGACACCCAGATGCCCGACTACGTGATCCTCATCACCACGCTGGGCGGCATGACCTTGTTTGGCCTGAACGGCTTTGTCATCGGGCCGGTCATTGCTGCGATGTTCATTGCCGTGTGGAACCTGTTCACCGAGGCCCGACTGGGCGAGCCGGGCGATACGGCGCAGGCTTCTCCCGGCTCGACGTCCCCACTGGCGGAGCCTGTAGCCCCGGCCAATCGCGTTGTCCTGACCCCTGCGCCTGCGCCGGAACCGGTATCCCTATCCCCGACAGCATCACCACAAGGTCCGCAAGACCCACCAGCATGAGCCTTCGCCCCACCCTCGACTTCCTGCTCTACGACTGGCTGCAGGCCGAAACCCTGAACAGCCGCGAACGCTTTGCCGACCATACGCGGGAGACCTTTGACGCCGTGCTCGATACCTGCGAGCGCATTGCACGTGAGAAGTACGCGCCGTTCAACCGGTTGGTGGACACCGAAGAGCCGAGATTCGATGGCGAAAAAGTCATCCTGCCGCAGGCCGCCCATGACGCCAACCGGGCCTATGCCGGCTCCGGCATGCTCAGTGCGGCGCAGGATTACGAGGAGGGCGGCATGCAGCTGCCCTACACCATCGAGGCTGCTGCGAATGCCTTCTTTGCCATGGCCTCGGTCAGCATCAGCTCCAGCCTGCTGACCAAGGGCAATGCCAACCTGCTGCTGGTTCATGGCACCGGGATGCAGAAGGCGGTGTTTGCCCGCAACGAATTTTCGGGCCGCTTCTCGGGCACCATGTGCCTGAGCGAGCCGCAGGCCGGCTCGTCCCTCAGCGACATCACCACCCGCGCCGTGCCGGATGGGGCGGGCTCTGAAGTTGATCCGCTGGGTCCGCGCTTTCGCCTCAAGGGCAACAAGATGTGGATCTCGTCTGGCGAGCATGAGCTGACGGAGAACATCATCCACCTGGTGCTGGCCAAGATCCCCGGGCCGGACGGCAAGCTCATACCCGGCACGCGCGGCATCTCGCTGTTCATCGTGCCCAAGAAGCTGGTGGGCACGGACGGCCAGCTGACGGGCGAGCGCAACGATGTGGCGCTGGCGGGGCTGAACCACAAGCTCGGCTGGCGCGGAACCACCAACACCTTGCTGAACTTTGGCGAGGGCAAATACCCGGTCAGGAACGGCGCAGGAGCGATCGGCTACCTCGTCGGCAAACCGCACGAGGGGCTGCGCTGCATGTTCCACATGATGAACGAGGCGCGCATCGGTGTAGGCACGGCCGCCGTGATGCTCGGCATGGCGGGCTACTACGCCTCCCTCGACTACGCCAGGAGCCGGCCCCAAGGCAGGCCTGTGGGTCCGGCGGGCAAGGACACTGCGCAGCCGCAAGTGCGGATCATCGAGCATGCGGACGTCAAGCGCATGCTGCTGGCGCAGAAGTCGTACTGCGAAGGCGCGCTGGCGCTGGAGCTGTACTGCGCGAAGCTGGTAGACGAGCAGCACACGGGCGGAGAAGCCTCTGCCGACGACGCCCGCCTCCTGCTGGAGGTGCTGACGCCCATTGCCAAGAGCTGGCCCAGCGAGTGGTGCCTGGAGGCCAACTCCCTGGCCATCCAGGTTCATGGCGGCTATGGCTACACGCGGGACTTTCCGGTGGAGCAGTACTGGCGCGACAACCGGCTGAACATGATCCATGAGGGCACGCATGGCATCCAGGCGGCCGACCTGCTGGGCCGCAAGGTGCTGATGGAAGGCGGCAAGGGCATGCAACTGCTGGCCGCACGCATCAACGGCACCATCGAACGCGCCATGCAGGTGCCGGATCTGGCCGTGCATGCGAATGCGCTGGGGCAGGCGCTGCAGCATGTGGGCGCAGCCACCAGGGCGGCCTGGGCAACGGGCAACCCGTCTGACGCGCTGCCCAACGCCGTGCCTTACATGCAGGCCTTCGGCCACATGGTACTGGCCTGGGTGTGGCTTGACGTTGCGCTGGCGGCGCTGGCTGCCGACCCTGCACAGGCTGCCGCCGCCACACAGGGGCGCCTTGGCGCCGCGCAATACTTTTACCACTACGAACTGCCGCGGATCGGTGCATGGCTTAAAGTGGTCGAATCGCGCGACATGACCTGCGCCAACTTCAATGAAGAGGCCTTCTGATGACATCCCCCCGGACGCTCAAGCTGATCGACAGCACCATCTGGATCCTGATCTATGGCGGCCTGTTTGCGATGGTCTTCGGCATGATTCTGGACGAAGGCCCCATGGGTGTGCTGCTCATGGTGGGCGGCCCCATCATCGTGTTTGCAGGCGCGGTTCTGCTGTATGTGCGCTCGCGTCTCAAGGAAGACAGCTGAGCACCCTTTGCGGCAAGACAATAAAAAATGAACAGGAGATGAAATGACCAGGACGATCCAGCAACTTTTTGATCTCAAGGGCAAGAATGCCCTGGTGACCGGCGGCTCACGTGGCCTGGGCCTTCAGATGGCCCATGCCCTGGGCGAGGCCGGTGCGCGCATCATGCTCACTTCCCGCAAGGCCGGCGACCTGGAAGAAGCGGTAGGCGACCTGCAGGCGGCAGGCATCGACGCCCGCTGGATAGCCGCTGACTGCTCGAAGCAGGAAGACATCCAGCGCCTGACCAGCGAGACGTTGCAGCGCATGGGCAATATCGACATCCTGGTCAACAACGCGGGCGCATCCTGGGGCGCGCCGGCTGAAGATTACCCCGTTGATGGCTGGGACAAGGTGATGAACCTCAACATCCGCGGCT